>NZ_JACSIQ010000007.1:0-216668 GCF_018812105.1 Gluconobacter sp. P1D12_c | reverse complement strand
GAACGTCAAATACGAGTCCATTCCCTACACGGCAGCCTGCAAGGGTGTGACGTATTTCACGTCTGCTGCCGTGCCAGAGGGTCAACCCTGCCACAACCGCATTATTGAAGGCACACTGGATATGCGCCTCGTGGCCGTCGATGCGGCAACAGGTGAATTCTGCCCCGCGTTTGGCCATAACGGACAGGTCAATCTGATGCAGGGCATGGGTGAATCCGTCCCCGGCTTCGTGGCCATAACGGCTCCGCCGCCTGTGGTGAACGGTATTGTCGTTGTCAATCATGAGGTTCTTGACGGTCAGCGTCGCTGGGCACCGTCTGGTGTAATCCGTGGTTACGATGCTGAAAGCGGCAAGTTCGTCTGGGCCTGGGATGTTGGCAATCCTGACGATCACAGCCAGCCAACGGGCAATCGCCACTATAGCCGTGGTACGCCGAACTCATGGGCGGCCATGACCGGAGATAATGCACAGGGCCTAGTGTACGTCCCAACTGGCAATGCTGGCGGCGACTACTACAGCGGGCTGCGTAGCCCGGCAGAAAATGCCATTTCCACGTCGATCGTTGCGCTCGATGTCAAAACAGGCTCACCACGCTGGGTCTATCAGACGACCCGCAAGGATGTCTGGGATTATGACATGGGTTCTCAGGTCACAATGATGGACCTTCGGGGGCCAGACGGCATGCTGGCACCGGCTCTGATTGTTCCAACCAAACGTGGCCAGACCTTCGTGCTGGACCGCAGGACGGGCAAGCCAATCCTGCCCGTGGAGGAGCGCCCTGCTCCAGCAGGACATGTGCCCGGTGACAGCCGCGCGCCGACGCAGCCCTGGTCTGTCGGAATGCCTGCCCTTCGGATGCCGGAACTCCGCGAAAAAGACATGTGGGGCATGTCTCCSATYGATCAGCTCTACTGCCGGATCAAATTCCGCAGCGCGCATTATGACGGTGAGTTCACGGCCCCAAGTCTGGACAAGCCCTGGATCATGTATCCCGGCAACAATGGAGGCAGTGACTGGGGCTCCATGTCCTACGACCCAAACACCGGCATCCTGATTGCCAACTGGAATGCATCACCAATGTATGCCCAGCTCATCACCCGCCGGAAGGCCGATGCGCTGAAGCTGATGCCGATCGATGATCCGCATTACAAACCGGGTGCCGGGGCGGCTGAAGGGAATGGCCCGATGGAAGGCACACCTTATGCCATCGCCATTGCTCCTTTCTGGGACCCGTTCACCAAGATGCTGTGCCATCGCCCGCCTTACGGCATGATCACGGCGATCGACATGAAGCACGGTCAGAAAGTGCTCTGGCAGCACCCGCTGGGAACGGCTCGGGCCAATGGTCCATGGGGGCTTCCCACCGGCCTGTCATGGGAGATTGGAACACCGAACAACGGTGGTTCTGTCGTGACGGCTGGTGGTCTGGTGTTCATTGCCGCGGCTACGGATAACCAGATCCGTGCCATTGACGAACACACCGGCAAGGTCGTGTGGAGCGCAGTGCTGCCGGGTGGTGGTCAGGCCAACCCGATGACCTACGAAGCCAACGGACATCAGTACGTTGCCATCATGGCAGGGGGACATCACTTCATGATGACACCGGTTACGGACCAGCTTGTGGTTTACGCTCTGCCAGACGCCATCAAGCACTGAAAAAACTTATGCGAACCCCTGCCTGTACAACTGAGTATGGGCAGGTCAGCCCAGACTGAATACCCGGACTGAAACGAGAGAGGCGTCACACGTAGACGCCTCTCTTTTATACTTTTCAGAAATCCACACCTGCCTGTGCAAACACATAGCGGCCCGGAATAAAGCCCGAATACTGCGCCACAGCCGTATTGGAAGCCCCGTCCACCACGAACGGCGGTTGCCTGTTGAACAGGTTGTTAATGCCCGTATTAAACGTCCATCGACCCGCCCGATATCCCACCGTCACATCCTGAAGGAAAACGCCCGGTGAGCGCGTACGCCCGGCCGTCTGCGGTGCCAGATCGTTCGTCCCGTCATTCCAGTGCATCCCGCCAATATACTGCACCATGTAGGTCAGGCTGAACGCGTCATGCTGCCAACTGACCGTAGTGTAGCTCCGCTCACGCGGCATCCCGCTGCCAGACAGATAGAGCAGTCGTCCTGTATAATTCCGCCAGGCCCCACCCGGCGTGTACTGCTGGAAATACCCAATCAACTGCTGATAGTTTTCGGACAGGGACAGACTGTCCTGCCGCCCCAGACGCATCCGATATGTCAGGTCGATATCCAGACCATTCGTCCGCAGGCCACCAAGGTTCTGCTGAACGGCAGAAATTGCCGTAAGCTGCCCGCTTGTGGACCGTGGCGAAACCAGCGAGCAAAGCTGGGGCTCCGTTCCCGTGTAGCATCCGTCCAGAATATACTGCGTGCCCGGTGCTGAAATCATGTTCTGCAACGTATAGTGCCAGTATTGGACGGACAGCGAGAGATGCGGCACCCAATGCGGCGTAACGACTGTTCCGATTGTATAGGTACGGCCCGTTTCTGGCTTCAAAGCCGCATTTCCGCCCGACAGCGTGGGCAACTGCCCCACGAACGCCGAATTGAACGTCTCGGGATTGATCCCTTCAGACAGGCACCTTGCCCGAACCGTCCCAGCCCGCGCACCGTAAGCTCCCGCCTGACTGCATGGATCGGACGCAGACGGATAGCTCAGCGTGCGACCGCCATAGAGACTGTAAATGCTTGGCTGCCGGTAGGACGTTCCCAGCGTCGCGCGAAAAGCTATGTCCTGAACAGGCGCCCAGTGCAGCCCCACCTTCCAGTTCTTCGTCGTCCCAAATGTATTATAGGCCGAGACACGCCCCTGAAGATCCACAGTCAGATCCCGAGCCAGAAAAGCATGTTCGAGAAGCGGGATTTTCCCTTCGACATACCCTTCCGTCACATGAAAACCGCCGCCCGTATAAGCCGTGGTTGCGCCCGTTGAGTCCCCACGCTCCACAACGGGATCAGGCTTGTAGCTAAGCTGCTCGCTCCGGTGTTCCATCCCGAATGCGAGACCAATCTGACCGCCGTGACGGTATGGCAGGCTCAGAACATGATTGTTATGAAAGCGCAGATTGATATCTCGCATCTGGTAATCCGCGTGATCGCGCTGCGTAAACCGGACGTAATTCGCGGCTTGCTCCGAATACGGCGCGAACGGATTTTGCAGAACGCACCCTGAAGCAGCCACACAGATATCCGGATTATATCGCACCGTACTCGACGAACGGGATGGATCAAGCTGTTCCGTGCCTGTCGTTTCCAGCAGATGGCGATAGTTGACCATATTCTGCGTCTGTGCCGTCAACTGACTGACGCCGTAAGTCATGGACGCATCATACTGCCAGTCTCCGACAATGCGCCCTTTGGCACCTCCAATGACCGTCCAGGTATCCACAGCAAAATCATTTTGCCGGTATCCAACATCCTCCATCCGCTTCGTCACAGCATAATCCTTATCCCATGGATTATCAGGACTATCCGCTGGAATGATCCAGGAAGACGAAAGACTGGAAGGCGGGATGCTCCCTTGCACAGGAGAAGGCGAAAGCTGCCGGGACGCCGTAGTGTGACTGTAACGAACGTTGGAATACAGCGTGATGTGGGAGTTCAGATCGTAATGGGCATCACCGGACAAGGCCGCATTCTGATGATAGTTCTGGAGCATTGAACCTTCAGCGAAATTATACAGATCTGAAGACTGAAAGGCCCGAAAACTGCCATTGCCGTCAGGGGCCATGCGCTTCCCCGTAACCGGGTTAAACGCCACGCCTGATGGGATAATGGAGGAGCCAAAACCTGGCGCTCCAGAAGCCGGATTGTCGTTCTGCGGCAGCGCAGCCCATCGTCGATCCCGTGACGAAATCGGCCCGGTCGTATCGTACTGACCAAACAGCGTGACGTTGCCGCGCCCATGATCGAAATTGAAGCCCTTGTAGCCAGAAATCAGCCCCGATCGACTGTCTCCATATTGTGTGATGCTGCCCTTGATCGTCAGGTTTCCTCCCGTCAGATCATGTTTCAGCCGAATATTGATGACGCCTGAGACAGCATCCGCTCCATAAAGCTCAGAACCCCCATCCTTCAGGATCTCGATCCGGTCGATCTGCTGCACGGGGATAGCGTTGAGATCCACACATTCTGAGCCAGCATTCATCGCCGTGCGCTTGCCATCAATAAGGATCAGAACACGACCTTGCCCCAGATTGCGCAGGTCTGTGCAGGACACGCCCCCACCGCCGTTCGTGCGGGTATTGGGTGTTCCTGATGAGCCGACAGAGGGCAGACGCGTCAGATAGTCTCCAAGAGAAATGGCCGAAGTCTTCTGAATATCCTTTGCCGAAATGATCTGAACCGGATTGGCGGTCTTGTTCCCCGCCCCTCCAAGATAAGATCCCGTTACAACAATATCCTCGGACTTCGAGGACTTGAGGGTCTCTGTCCGGTCATCTGCAAAGACGACAGGGCTCCACATCATGCTGCCAATCAGAACCGGATAAAAAGGACGAACAGCTTTCCGAAAAGGACGGACAGACATGGGAGATACACACTCAGACATTATGTTACGATATAACATATCTCTAGTGATCGACGGTGCCGCCATTCAAGCGACAAACAATGACCATCCCGTTGCGTCTGGTGTCATGGGGCACACGGTCGTGCTTTGCGTGATGTTATGATAGACAGACCTTCCCCTTTTCCGACAGCGCAGCAGCAAGACCGATCCATGCCAAAGAGTCCGTTCCTTCTCGAAGCCCAGGCACGTGGCCTGATTTTCCAGTGCACCGACCTCGACGCCCTCGATGAAGCCATGTTGGCTGGACCGATTACTGCCTATGTAGGCTTCGACCCGACGGCGGACTCCCTGCATGTGGGCAATGCCATGTCCATCATGGCGCTGCGCCTGTTGCAGAAGCATGGTCATCGCCCGATTGCCCTGATGGGTGGCGGCACGGCAAAGATTGGTGATCCGTCCTTCCGTGACGAAGCCCGTTCACTCATGACGAACGAGACCATCGCGCACAACATCGCTGGCATTGAGCAGTCCCTGCGCCAGTTCATCACCTTCAGCGATGAAGACCCGTCCAGCGGCGCGATCCTCGCCAACAATGCGGAATGGCTGGACAAGCTGTCCTACATCAACCTGCTACAGGACGTCGGCGTTCATTTCTCCATCAGCCGTATGCTGTCTTTCGAGAGTGTGAAGCAGCGTCTGGACCGTGAGCAGGGCCTGACGTTCCTGGAGTTCAACTACTCCATCCTCCAGTCCTACGATTTCCGTGAACTGAACCGCCGCCATGGAGCCGTGCTTCAGATGGGCGGCTCGGACCAGTGGGGCAACATTGTTGCCGGTATCGACCTGACGCGTCGCACCGATGGCAAGCAGGTGTTTGGTCTCACCACGCCTCTCGTCACCACATCGTCCGGCGTGAAGATGGGCAAGTCCGCACAGGGCGCCACATGGCTCCGTGCCGAGAAGCGCTCGGTCTTTGACTACTGGCAGTTCTGGCGCAACACGGAAGACGCCGATGTCGGCCGCTTCCTCAAACTCTTCACGGATCTTCCCGTTGAGGAATGCGACCGTCTGGGGGCACTTGAAGGGGCCGAGATCAACGAAGCCAAGAAGATCCTGGCCACGGAAGCCACTGCGATCTGTCACGGACGCACGGCTGCAGAAGAGGCTGCCGAGACGGCCCGCAAGGTCTTCGAACAGGGCTCCACAACGGCCGCTCTTCCAGAAATCGATCTTCCCGCCAATATGCTGGCCGAAGGTCTACCGGCGTTCCGCGTATTTCAGGAGGCCGGACTGGCCGCCAGTGGCGGTGAGGCCCGTAGGCTGATCCGTGGCGGTGGTGGCCGCGTCAATGACGTCGTCATTTCCGACGAGAACCAGACCTTCACCCTTGAGGATTTACGCGAAGGCACGCTGAAGGTCTCGTCCGGCAAGAAGAAGCACATTCTTATCCGTCCGGTCTGAACCTGACAGATGTCATGACCTTGTTATGACGTCCTTCACTGTTTCGGATCATGGCTTGTGTCATAATCTTTCCGAAACAGTGGAGTCCGCGGTCGTGACAAATCAGAAAAACTGGAAAGCTCTTTCCACCGATGCCGCCGGACTGCTGTTCGCCGTCGTCTGGGCAGCACGCGGTGCCATGGCAGCGCATGTTTCCACAATGGCCATGGCCATCCCGATTGCTGTCATCACGCTGGCCCTGCTTGCCGGGTTTGCCAGGCGCGACCTGATCCAGTGTCGCCCCGAGCGCATTTGGGACGCCGCCCTGCTGCGCCGTGTGAAGATCATGCGCATCATTGCCATTACTGTGATGATTACGTCCGTCCGCAGCACGCATCATCCAGAACTGCTTTACCCGCTGCTCGGATGCATTATTGGCCTTTCGTACATCCCTATAGGCCGCGCGATGCACGAACCCATTCACGTCATCATGGGTTTTGTGATTGTCAGCGTGTCAGCTCTTTCTTTCCTGCTTCCAGAACCGCTACATCTTGAAGTCGCAGGCTTTGGCACCGCTCTGGCCATCTGGGTCGGTGCCGTTATCCGTCTGCGCAATTCCGGAACCCTGTCCTTTCTGCCGAAGAACGCCTTGCCCTCATGACAGAAATAGAGACCTTCATCCCGCTTCCTGGAAACAAGGAAGACAACTGGCCGAGCTTCAACCGGTATCGGGTCTCTTATCTCGTTTATCTTCTGATCTACCCTATTCCCTGGTTGATCCATGGCGCGCCCACCCTTCCGGCAGCCCTGTTTTCTGCGGGCGCAACAGGCATTTTCCTGCTGCTATATTTCGCGCCCTACCGCAATGACCGGTATTATGGGCTGCCAGAAATCATCTTCACGGCCCTTATCGGCTTTGCGACCGCATGGACGCAGGGCGACTGGCTGGTCTTCAATATTTATGCCACCGCCATGTGCGCCTGTTTCAGGCAGATGCGGCAAGCTGTCCTGACAATTGTATGTTTGCAGATCGCCCTGTTCGCGTTTGTCTGGTTTCAGGACAAATCCATGCTGCACGCGAGCATCGGGGCCTTCTTTAGCATCATCACCTATATCGGGACGTGGATGCAGTGGAAGCTGGGCCTGCAAAACCTGCAACTCCGCAAGGCACAACACGAAATCCGGACTCTGGCCGCCACAGCAGAGCGCGAACGTATCGCGCGGGATGTACATGATCTTCTGGGCCATTCCCTGACGGTCATTTCAGTCAAAGCCGAGTTGGCCAACCGCCTGTTCGAGACGCACCCCGACCGCGCACAGCGAGAACTTCAGGACATCACACAGATTGCCCGAACGTCTTTGAAAGAAGTCCGTGAGGCCGTCACCGGCATGAACGGTGCCTCCCTGCAGCATGAGCTGGAGCGTGCCCGCAAGGCGCTTGAAGCAGCGTCCATCAGTCTGACCATTCATCACGCTGAGCGTCTCGAAGATCACCCACAAAGCAGCGTTCTCGCGATGGCATTGCGAGAGGCCGTCACGAATGTGATCCGTCATTCCGGTGCGCGACATTGCACCATCAGTTTTGACTGTGATGCTGCGGGTCAACCCTGTGCCATTCGCATTGAAGATGATGGCGCCCAGCAGTCAGGCCGGTCTCCGGCCCCTCCGCAGGAAGGGAACGGCCTTCGTGGCATGAGAACACGTCTTGCTGCTGCGGGTGGCTCCTTGATGCTAAGCCATACCTCCAGCGGCCTCAGACTCACAGCGAGTATTACCCCATGATCCGCCTTATTCTGGCCGAAGACCAAGCCATGCTTCTGGATGCTTTTGAAGCTCTTCTTGGCCTTGAAGAAGACATTCAGATCGTAGGGCGCGCACCAGATGGACAACGGGCGCTCCAGCTCGCGGCCGACCTGCGCCCGGATGTCATCATCACGGACATCGAAATGCCGAACATGACAGGCATTGAACTGGCAGAGAAAATCCGGGAGCAGGGGCTTCCAAGCCGTGTCATGATCGTGACAACCTTTGGCCGTGCCGGATATCTGCGTCGTGCTCTTCAGGCCGGCGTGCGGGGATACATGCTCAAGGATGCCCCGATTACGCAACTCGCCGATGCTATTCGGAAAGTCGCTGCTGGTGGCCGCGCCATTGCATCAGATCTGGCAGAGTCTGTCTGGGATGCCCTGCCCGATCCGTTGTCAGACCGTGAACGGTCCATGCTCCGTCTGGCTGAAGCCGGGCGAACGAACAAGGAGATTGCCGAAGAGCTCTCCCTGTCCGCGGGGACAGTCCGGAACTACTTCTCGGAAATTGTTCAGAAACTCGATGCCCGTAACCGGATTGAAGCCGGGCGCGTCGCCCGGCAGAACGGCTGGCTCTAACCCCAGCCGCAACGACGGTTCAGGACGGCGCAAATCCCTGCACGCCAACCTGCAGCACAAACAGTGACCCGGCTGCGCACATGAACAGATGGTCGCGTTTTGGGCCACCGAATGTCAGGTTCGAACACCCCTGAGGCAACCGAAGCCGACCAATCAGCTTGCCAGCCGGATTGAAAACAAACACCCCGCACAAGCCGAGCGGACCCGACGCGCCACACCACAAGTTCCCGAATACATCCACACGAATGCCATCCGGGTTAATCTGCGCGCCATTCAGCTTCATGTCCGCAAAAATGCGCCCGTTGGTAAGGCTACTGCCATTCACGTCATAGACGTGGATGGCCTGATCGCCACCCGCTTTCTGCCCCGGCCCTTTAGGCGTCGAAACGACGTAAAGCTTTTTGTAGTCGGGAGAAAAACACAGCCCGTTCGGATCAAGTAGATCCTTTTCCTGCAAAACGGCCTGAAGCGTTCCATCCGGGGCGATGCGAAAGACACGGTCACTCTGTCGTTCGGTCCCGCCAATTTCACCCGTCAGTTCACGGCCAATATTCCAACGGATTTTTCCGTCCGGATTGGTGGGCCCACCGGGTTCATCTGCATGACCTTCCGTAATGTTCGTGCCGTAACCGGGGTCCGTGAACCACAAGCTCCCGTCGGGGTGAGGCACAACATCGTTGGGGGAATTTAACCCCTTCCCGTCAAACTTATCCGCGAGAACCTTGACGCTTCCGTCGTGCTCCCACCGCACGACGCGCCGGAAAAAATCTTCACAGACAACAAGTCGGCCATCGAAATCAAAACAGTTCCCATTGGCTGCATAGCCATCGGGGCGGAAATCCGTGATTTCTCCAGTTTCCCAGATATAGCGTAGCGCACGGGAGCGAATAACATCACTGAGAACCAGAAAGCGCCCTTCACTGCTCCATGCAGGACCTTCCAGCCAACCGCCCTGATCCCACACGCGACGAATGGGGGCCGCGAAATACGTCAGATCCCGAAACGAGGGGTCAATCGCAATCACGTCAGGGTCAGGCAGATAACTGGGACCTGCTTTCTCGCCCCACGCTCTAGGCGGCTGGCTGACAACACTCGGCGGCTCTACTGCCCCCTGAGGCTGAGCCGCTTTGGCTTTGGCGGCACCAAGACAGACCAACCCTGCCGCTCCCGAAAGAACCGTACGGCGCGCTAGAAGAACGCCTGACCGGCTATTCCCGTCAGTCGGAACACTCGTTTCGTCAGACATCGTCCCTCTCCAAATAGAACGTGCCTATTCTCGTTATTTTCCTAAAAGGCGAAAATCAAAATTTTGGAATAACCAGGAAATACCAGAGAATTTCGAGAAAAACGTCTACCGCGCTTCAGCCTCAATCAGACGCACCACGAGATCCATGATCCGTTTTTCGCTATAGGATGCAACCGCCCTCTGACGCCCCCGCTCTCCCATAGCGCGCGCCAGAAGCAGATCCTGTGTCACTGTTCTCAGCGCGCGGGCCAATGGTGCAGAGAGACCGGGAGGCACCAGAAATCCGGTCTGTCCATCCACAACCTGTTCTCGTGGACCGCGAACATCAGTCGCCACCACAGGCAATTCCGTCAGCATCGCTTCAATGACGGACATGGGAAGCCCTTCAAAGTGGCTTGGAAGCGCAAACACGTCTGCGGCGGCGAGAAGATCCGGCACATCTTCCCGATAACCCAGCGTCCGCAACC
Organism: Gluconobacter sp. P1D12_c; assembly: GCF_018812105.1. Taxonomy (NCBI): domain Bacteria; kingdom Pseudomonadati; phylum Pseudomonadota; class Alphaproteobacteria; order Acetobacterales; family Acetobacteraceae; genus Gluconobacter; species Gluconobacter sp. P1D12_c. The sequence goes on along the minus strand of NZ_JACSIQ010000007.1, from coordinate 206,590 downwards.
GCGGGCCCAAAAGCTGTCTGGCTCTGTCAAACGCGGGCCCGAGGGCATCGCCATGATCAGATGGCAGCCGCTCCCCCACAACCCAGAGTTCAGCTCTTGGCACATCTTCCATGGCTCGTAGAAGCTCTGGATGGCCTTTGTGGCGCACCAGTCGCGAAACCACGATAACTACGGGGCGATCTTCCGGAACACCCAACTCCCTACGGATACGGGCGCGCACCAAGGGATTGGCATGATAGCACTTGGGGTCACGGCCATTACCGATAGCAACGGGATGCGCATTCAAGTGCAGTCGTCGTGCGTCCCGTGCCTCTTCAACCGAGACGGTCATGTACAGATCCGTGATCCGACCTGCAGCCCATTCCAGAACAACGGAGAGCAACCGGCGGCCCAAAGATCCAGGTTGATTGAACAGAAAGCCATGACAGGTGTAGGCAATGATCCTAACACCACAAAGACGTGCAGCAAACCGCGCCAGAATGCCACTGATCGGCATATGTCCATGCACGACGTCAGGCTTCTCCCGGCGAATAAGCCGGATGAGCGCGACAAATGCGCGAAGCTGCGCAACCGGTGACAATGAGCGCGCCATCGGCACGGCATGAACGACAAACCCATCTGCCCGTACTGGCGCCAGATGGGGGCCTTCCGCACAGGCCCCCTGAACCTCATGCCCGGCGGCACGAAGCGCCTTCATTAATGGAAACAGGAACTGGCGGAGGGAGAAATCAACATTTGTGATTTCAAGGATTTTCACAACAGCACCTTTATTCCGGGATACGTTCCAGAAGCCAGGTTACTGTCTGGGAGACAACCTGAAGTGGTTTTGAGGGGGCCGCAGGTTTGGTACTTTCCTGCGCTTCTCCACCATTCTCCGCTGTCTCTTCCGCCGCAGGAACAATGCGCCTGAGAGAAGCAATAACGATCTGCTTGGTCTTTTCACGCCGACCGCGCGCCAGATAGACGTCATCTTCGAGCAGTAGCATGCCGCCCTTCTGACGGAAGCGCCAGATCATGCCGCCCACCTGAAGAATGATATCTTCGTCGTCCCGTGTGACATGTACGTCCGGATGAATATGGAACCGCAGGGCGAACGGCGTCTCGCGCTCACCTTCAAGAACTTCCTGCCCGCGCAGATCTTCTCCGTCCGCCCCAAGGTAAAGACGTCGCGTCCACTTCATACCAAGCGGCGGATGATACCCGTCATGAGACAGATCCAGCCAATGGGCTTCCCCACTGCTTTGGTGCTCGCAGGTGACATGCGCCGGACGCCGCGTGACATGTCCGTCAGGCCCGAAGTCTGAGGACGACAAACCATCCGCGACCAGAACCGTATGCGCTGCACTGGCCCTCAGCGCCTGCGCCCATGCCCCCACCTGCGCACTGCCGCAATTGACGAAAAGACGATGCCGCTGGTTTGAAAACTCAAAAGACAAGGTTCCAGCATGCGCTGCCTGATCATAACTGGTCGGTGGAGGCGCACCGCTATCCACAATCAACACGGACTTCCCGAGAGCCAGCCGGGTAAATTTCCCCTGATTCATGGCAGGCGCAATCAGCTTCTGCCTGGAGCCCTGCGCCAGAACATCTTCCACCATCGCGCTGTAACGCTCGTTGGAACCATTAAAAACAGCTAGACCACCATCACCATGACGCATGGCACGCAACACCGGGCAGACTCTGTCTAGGGCCACATCAATAAAGGGCGGCACGCTCGAATGCGCTGTGCGGAACATGACGGACATTTCTGCCAGTTCACGCGCCGTCTGATATTGTGCTTCCGGAGACCGCTCAACAACCGTCCCATCAGAAAGAATCAGACGTTCAATTTCCGCTGGAAGGTAACGCAGGAAGCGCGTCATAAACCCGCTGTGATCCGGCATAGCCAGAGCAGCTGCAAGCAGGCCGCGCAAGGCTGTCAGCCCACGCCAGCCTTGCGGTTCAAGTGGCAAAAGAGCGGCAATGGTCCGCCCCTCTACCAACATCCGATCCATGATTTTTTGCTGAAGTTTACGGTCCGCTGACGCCAGGCAGAACTCGTGGTTTGCCAGCCAGGATGAGAGGCGCGCACCTGTTACGCAGGCATCCTTGACCAACGGATCCGTTGGAGGATGCGATACCCAGTCCGCGACAAGCGCGCGGGCCGTCATGCGGGCATCGTCACTGCCTAATGCGCGCAGATCCCGTAGCCATGCAAAACTTTGCAGCCACTGTTTTGCTGGTTCCGGCCAAGGGCCACGTTCCCACTTTCCGCGTGGCAGATCGTAGTCCTGCCGCTCAAACCGAAAGCGACCCGCAACAAGGCGGGCGCCCTGCTCGGCGTCCCCTTTCCACGGGTCACGATAAATATAAACCGGTCCCTCTGAAGTTCCGCCACCAACGGGCAGTCGTGCGAGTGAAAGTCGTGCGTCCTGAATCCAGCGACGAATGGGCATCAGGCGCTGTCTTCCTTGAACGGACCTTCAAGTGCATGAATGGCTGAATCACGGTCCGGCTTACCAAAGACGGCAGACCCTGCCACCAGCATCCGCGCGCCGGCAGCCACCACTTTTGGTGCCGTGACCGGGTCAATGCCGCCATCAACCGCCAGAACAATATCGCGTCCGCTGTCTTCAATCATGCGCGACAGGGTTCGGATTTTTGGCAGCTGGCTTTCCAGAAAGCTCTGGCCGCCAAACCCGGGATTCACTGTCATGACCAGAATGATGTCTACCAGATCAAGCACCTCTGACAGTGCTTCTGGCGGCGTTCCCGGACAGATCGCAATTCCCGGCCGGCAACCGAGCGCACGGATGGTCTGAAGAGTCCGGTGAATATGGGGAGCGTTTTCCACGTGCACCGTAATGTGATCCGCGCCAGCCTTGGCTGTTGCTTCCAGATACGGATCCACTGGATCGATCATCAGGTGCACGTCGAACTTCGCATCCGTGTGCTTTCGCAAGGCCGAGATCACCCCAGGACCGAACGAGATATTCGGCACGAAATGACCGTCCATTACATCCAGATGTAACCAGGGCGCGCGGGAGATGGATGCAATCTCATCTCCAAGACGGGCGAAGTCGGCAGCCAGCAGGCTGGGGGCGACAATGATCGGGGATCGTTCTGTCATGTTGTTATGTATCGGCAAAGCAACCTCCAGACGCAAGACAGTTCCGCACATCCCCGCGCGTTCGTGAGCGAGTATCGCCAACGAGGCCCTCAGGAACCCAACCGCTGCTGATGCGTCCTCATCAGACTGTCTGACTACTACCACCGTAGTATGGAGTTTTTATGACCGATCGCCTCTCCCCCATTCTGCTTAGTAGAGACGCCTGGATCCGCCGACCATCTCACCGGGCATGGCTCGAAATGCAGGGCCGTCGGTTGCTGGATTTCAGCAAGGAAGGTTGTATCGACGGGGGTTTTGCAGGGCTGGATATGGAAGGTCATCTTCCTGAAGGCGCCAAGGCAGAAGCAACCCTGACTGCGCGATGCGTCCACGCTTATGCGACTGCGGAGCTCCAGGGCATTCCAGGAAGCGCACCGCTCGTCGCACATGGCGTGAATGCGCTCATGACATCCTTTCGGGACCAGCAACACGGAGGCTGGAACCACTTCGCGGATCAGCCTCATGAGCGCAAGCAGGCCTATCTGCACGCGTTCGTCGCACTTGCCGCGTCCTCTGCTGTTCTGATCGGGGTGGAAGGTGCCAACGCACTTCTCAAGGATGCCATCCATCAGATCGAGACGCATTTCTGGTCTGAAGACGAAGGCGTCATGCGCGAGAGTTTCGCAGATGATTGGTCAGACGAAGAGAACTATCGCGGGGCCAACAGTAACATGCATTCCACAGAAGCCTTCATGGCTCTTGCGGACGTTACAGGCGATGTGAAGTGGTTGCGCCGCGCGCTGCGGATCGTCACCCGGTTTGTGCATGAGCTGGCCCCACAGCAGGGCTTCGCAATGCCCGAGCACTTCAACCGAAATTGGGATCTGCTGCAGAATTATCATGAAGACAAGCCTACGGACGATCTACGCCCCTACGGCATGACACCGGGTCATTTCGTTGAATGGTCTCACCTGACCGTGAAACTGGAAGCAGCTCTACTCCGCAGAGGCGAAACAGCACCGGGCTGGATGCTTCATGACGCACAGGCGCTCTTCGAAACCGGCATGAAATCAGGTTGGAACGTCGATGGTCTTCCCGGAATGGTTTACACGATTGACTGGGATCACAAACCGCATGTGCCTTCCCGCGTCCATTGGGCTCATGCAGAAGCCCTGACGGCGGCGATCAACCTGTATAAGCGCACAGGAAATCCACATTATGAGCACTGGTATCGCACGATCTGGGACTATATCGACACAACCCTGATCGATCGGGATTTTGGAAGCTGGTTCAACGAGGTCAGCCCGGAAGGCGAGCCGACAGAACATATCTACAAAGGTAAGGGCGACCTTTACCACGCCTACCAGTCCACGCTGGCACCAATGATGCCATTGGCTCCGTCACTCGCAACAGCGATCGAACAGATTGGTGTGCCCTACTGAGCAGGGGTCGGTTTCGTCACCCAATACACCGGGAGCGCCACGGCCTCCCGGAACAGATAATAGAGCTCTGGCAGCCGAAAGACTTTTGGATACGCGCCTGACACGTCTTTCACGCCAGCATGCCGCAATGCCCATTCTGCTCGCATGATATGAAACCACTGCGAAACGACGACAGCCCCTTCCGGCGCTTCCTGCGCAACATGCAGAGCCGTCAGCCAGGTATTGTTTCCCTGTGAATCAACGATGATCGCTTCTGCCGGAACACCGTGATTTTCCAGCCAGTGCGCCATGATTTCAGCTTCATCCTGATGATTGGCAGTTTCTACAGCTCCACTCACCATCAGTTCCCGAACGCGCTTTTCCTTCCAGAGTGACAATCCGGTTTCCAAACGGTCCTGCAAAGCTGGCTTTGGCACGCCCGCATCCGTGACGGCTGTGCCGAAAATGACACCCATTTCTGCGGGGTTGGCAGAAGCACGCACGCCGGTCACGGCAACGCATGTGCACCAACTCGCACACACAATACCACCAGCCAGCGCAACTGCCGCAATCCGCTTTCCCCACCAAAGAGTCACGAGTGCTTCTCGCCCTGCTGCTCTCGCATGCGCAGGATGTATAACAACGCCACCACTGCCGCCAAAAACCCGGACATTGCTCCGACACCCAGGGACCACCGCGGCCCAAAATAATTGGCAACCCATCCCACAACAGGGGCACCAAATGGGGATGACCCTGCAAAAACAGCAAACCGGATGGCCAGCACGCGCCCTCGCATGGACGGGTCGCTCGAAAGCTGCATGAAGCTGTTACTGGTGGCTGTAAATGTCAGAGATGATACGCCGGTAATGAGCAACGTGCAGGCAAAAAGCCAGTATGTCGGGGCCAATGCTCCCAACAGGCACCCCACACCAAAAATCAATGAGCCATTCAGCAGAACATCAAAATCTGCCTTTTTACGACCGGCTGCCAGAAAGCCCCCCAGAATGGTGCCCACGGCCATGGCGGAATTCAGAATTCCATAGCCATGCGCGCCGACGTGAAACACGCCAACTGCCATGGTCGCAATAAAGATCGGGAAATTGAGACCAAACGCTCCGATAATGAACAACATAATCAGAATGGTCCGAAGGTCCTCGCGCGCCCAGACGTATCGCAATCCGCTGGTCAGGGCATTGCGCTCGGTTTCTCTCGCCTTGGCATGCCGAAACAGGTCTTCACGGCGAATAAAGAGCAAAGAGCCCATGACGCCGAAAAACGAAAGCCCGTTCAAAACAAACGACCAGCCTGAACCAATTTCCGCAATACAGAACCCTGCCACCGCAGGTCCGATCATCCGTCCAGCATTATAGGACATGGAATTGATGGCCACTGCATTTGGAAGATCGGTCTCTCCCACCAACTCACCAACAAACGTCTGACGAACAGGACTGTCAAACGCGGCGACACAGCCACTCAGGAAAGCAAACAGATCCACCTGCCAGAGACGGACCGATCCCGTAACGACGAGAAGGCCCAGTGCAACAGCCAGCACACCCAAGGCACCTTGGGTAAAAAGCAGAAATCGATGCTTCTCAACCCGGTCCGCAATCAGTCCGGTCCAGAGCATAAGCAAAAGAGGCGGGGCAAGCTGGAGGGCCATCACGATGCCAATGGCCATGGCATCGTGATGGGTCAATTCAGTAAGAACAAGCCAGTCCTGCGTCGTGAACTGCATCCATGTCCCGATGTTGGAGAACAGAGCTCCCCAAACCCAGACACGATAATTGCGCCGCCCCAGAGAGCGGAAAGTGTCACCCAGCATCAGGGGACACTCCAGACTGAAAACAACAGGAAGACGGACAGACTGGCATCCACCCACTGTCAGGAATCTTACATTGGATGTCGAGGGTTATTCCGCAGGAATGACCCTCACATCATGATTACAGGTGTCCCTGTTCCAGTTCCTGAGCAAGGGCATCGGCATGATAAACGGTCTTGAGTGCAGCCATGATAGCGCTTGTATCCGTCGAAACCGCTCTATTGCGCTCGCCATCGTAATAAAGATCGCCAGCCAGACTATCGAGATTACCGTCGAAAATCAGGCCCACCACATTGCCCTGCCGGTTAATGACCGGCGAGCCTGAATTTCCACCCACAATATCATTCGTCGAAACAAAATCGAGATTCGTGGACAGTGTCAGATGAGGTTTCGCATCAAGCCAGACCTGCGGAAGGCGGAACGGATCGCTCCCGGTCGCATGTTTGTACATTCCGGCAAAATTTGTGAAGGGCGCAATGGTCTTGGCACCACCCTGCCAACCTTTGACGGTGCCGTAAGACAGTCTTGGTGAGAATGTAGCATCCGGATAAAGCGTATCTGCCTTTCCTTCTGCCTGTGCGCGCGCAAACTGGGCACGGGCAATCGCACCCTGAGCTTCATGCATTGGTGCTTCGATCTGATCACGGCTTCGATTGCGGATCACATCTAGAACCGGCTGCAACTGACGGGCTAGAACAATCATCGGGTCCGTAGAGGCCTGAATGACCTTTGCACCGCCCTTATACAACGCAAGGCGCTGCGCAGGATCAGCAAGCTTCGTTCCCTGCATCAGTTCTATAGCGCGTTCATCCGGGCTTTTTGTGCCGAGAACCAGATGCACGGCCGGATCATCCTCACCCAACATCTGACGCATCGCGGTCATACCCAGAGCCAGCGTCATGGTTTCCAGATCGATATGCACCGGCACTTTGGCAAAAATTTCAGCTTCAAGTTCAGCCAGTTCGGCATCGTGGTAGCCCGCACGACGCTCGGCATCCGGCTTCTGTCGCTCCTGCGCGGCTGATACCAGCATGACAGCATCACCCAGCAGGCCATGAACTATACGGGCAATGGCAAAGTCATGGCCATAAGACTGGCGCTGTATGGCCAGTGCAGCCTCCACTTTTTTGAACGGCTCGCCATAGATCTTGCGGCGCTCGGCATCCGCATCAATCCAGGCCTGAAGAGTACGATCTTCCGCTTCACGCTTTTCCATCACGCCGGGTTCCCGCAGGGCCTTCACGGTGCCCGACAGAGATTTCAGGCCGTTCTGAACGCCGAACAGCGTATTTTGCGCTTCAATCAGGTGTTCCTTGCTTTCACGCGAATACTGCCAGAGGGCTCCTTCACTGGTCGAATACACGCCAATGATGGTTGGCAGGATAACGTCCCGCTGGAACGTCAATGCACTGGCCGGAAGAGACCGCTGCGTTCGCCCTGGATTACCAGACGTGAACACCAACTCTCCCGCTTTTGGCCCTTTCGGATCAAACTTGAAGAAAGGTGTGTGGACCGGCTTACCGTCCTCAAACACCCGCAACATCGACAAATCGATATCGTACCGTGGGAAGGTAAAATTGTCCGGATCGCCGCCAAAGAATGCGATATCCTGATCCGGCGCCATCACAAGACGCACATCCTGATATCGACGATAGCGATAGAGCGCAGTTTGACCACCGTGATAGAGCGTTACGACATCACACCGCCAGTGTGTTGCATCTCCGCCCGCACATTCCTTCGTCAGAACGCTACTGGCGGCCTGAAGCGCCTTTGCATAATCCGCACCGTGCTTGCCTGAGGTCATATCAGCGACACGGCCTGTCACATCTTTCACCTGATCCAGACGATCCAGCTCCATACCCGGACATTGCGGTTCTTTGGAAACATCTGCTGCCGAAAAACCATCATGAAAATAATCGTGCGTCTTGTCCGACAGGTCGGTCAGGCAGGTATTGGCACAGTGATGATTTGTCATCACCAACCCATCACCAGAGACAAAAGACGCCGAGCATCCCTCTGCCAGACGTGCTGAAGACTGAATGACGTGGTTGATCCATTCAGCCGAAGGCTCGAAGCCATATTGCTGCTTCAACTGACGGGCTGGCAGATGGTCGAACGTCCACATTCCTTCCTCGGCCTGAGCTGAACCAAGGGCCGTGCTGGCAATGAGCAGAGCAGGCAACAAGCGCTTCACAACACGCATGACAGATCCTAAATATGTTATCTTATAACAATACTCTATCCTGCTCTGCATCGCCGCTCCATCCCTGCCGACGAAATTTTGATCCCCCCACGCCTTATGGAATTTATTGACATTCTCTCGCAGCCCATGAAGGAGTGCTTCTTCACCTTGGGGTGCCCTGACAAAGGGCTGAGAGACTGCTGAGGGTATGCGCTTTAGAGCCATACCAGCGCAGTGACCCATCGAACCTGATCCAGTTCATGCTGGCGGAGGGATGGTGGCTACTGACAGATCCAAAGACTGGATTTTCGGTGTCTCTCGTCGTCCCCGCTGCGCATGAGGGGATCGCAGTATTGCAGGCGGGACAGCACCATCATGACCATCGTATTTGCGCGCAAATCCCGCCAGGTTCCTGTCTTTCTGCTCGGCCTGACCGTTTGTGCCGGTACAGTGCGCGCGGCGGACACCACAGCCCTCACCCCGCCTGCGTCCATCGCCCCGAAGGCCGAACACATCACCGTTCACCGCGTTTCTGACAGCGCACCCGGGCACCAGCCCGGCGGCGGCCTGATCCGACCGGAAAACAGCGTGCGCTCTATCAGCACAGTCAGCCGCGATTACATGGACAAGCAGCCCCCGATGGCGACGGCCTATCAGCTCGCCTCCATGCTGCCCGGTGCGAATGTTGCCACATCCGATCCGTTCGGCTTTTCGCCCAACACCAACCTGACCGTGCGCGGCCTGAACAATGATGCCATCGGCTATGTACTGGAAGGCACACCGCTGAACGATGTCGCCTATTATTCCGGCTATCCGAGCCAGTTCGCTGACAGTGAGAACTACAGTCAGGTCGCACTTGCCCAGGGTTCGGCCGATCTGGATAGCCCTGTCCTGAACGCCGCCGGCGGTTTGATGAGCCTATCCTTTCTCGATCCGTCACAGAAGGCAGGGGGTTTCGCCAGCGTCTCCTATGGCTCCTTCGACACCAACCGCGAATTCATTCGCCTTGAAACAGGCAACATCGGCAATTCCGGCATTCGTGGCTTTGTGTCTTACTCCTACAGCGCCAGCGACAACTGGCGCGGACCGGGGCGGGACAAACGCCAGCATGTCGATTTCAAATTCCTGAAGGAATGGAGCCAGGGCAACCGCGCCAGTCTGATTGGCTCCTTCAACACCACCGTCACCAGCTATTATCCGCAGGTCACGATGGAAAGCTGGAAAGCCGACGGCATTCATGGCGCGAACAACCTTGCAGGCCATTATGACGCCTCCAACGCAGACAACGCCGTCAATTACTGGCGTTTGTGGCGCGCGCCGGAACGCACCTTCTATGCAGGCGCGCCCGTCCATCTGCATCTGACGCATAAGCTTTCCCTCGACGTCACACCCTACGCACAGTTCGCCTATGGCAACGTTCCGGGTGGCTCCACACTGACGGAAACCGGTCTCTATAACGGCACTCAGCCCCTGAGTGACACGATCACGCTCCCCAATGCGCAGGACGGGACCGCTGTCGTACGTGCTAACTACACGCAACGCAGTTATCGCTCCGGATTCAATTCCACCCTGCATTACAAAACCGGCTGGAACGATTTCGTGCTCGGTTACTGGTACGATTACGGAGACGACAACGAGCAGCAGCCCTTCACAACCGTTTCCGCCACCGGCGCTTCGGGCGATATCTGGGCGGAAAACAGCAGTAGTCTGATCCATCTTGCGAACGGGCAGAAACTGCTGGGCGGCAGCTTCCACACTATTTCCCAGACCAACGCACTGTATCTGGGCGACCATATCTCGCTTCTGCATGATCGTCTGACCATCGAAGCGGGTTTCAAGGCCGTCATGATGAGCCGCGCTGGCACGAACAATGTTCCCGGCCCTCAGTATCGTGTGGCATCCAACAGCATGGAGCCTCTGCCGCGTCTTGGCGCCCGCTGGCGCATTGATGAGCAGAACCAGATCTTCTTCAACGCCACGACCAATTTCCGCGCGCCAGACCAGACGGCGCTTTACAACAGCTACGACCCAACCTCCGGTGCACTCGCGACGACAGGCAGCGCAGACGTCCGCAACGAATATTCCATTTCCGAAGAACTGGGATATCGCCGCACAGGACAATGGATCATCGGCAGCCTGACGCTGTTCAACTACAACTTTACCAACCGCCAGATCTCAACGCTGGCCTCCCAGAACGGCTCCATCATTCAGACGACCATGAATGCCGGAGGCCAAACCTCCCGCGGTGTGGATGTGGAAATCGGTCTGCGCCCTTGGCACCACTTCAGCCCCTATGTTTCCGGCGAGTATCTGCACGCCACCATTGATAACAACATTGCCTCTGGCGGCGATCTTCTGCCCACCAAAGGCAAAATCGCCGTTCGAAGCCCGACGCTTCAGGCCGCTGCTGGCATCAGCTACGATGACGGGCATATCTTCGGCGTGGCCACCCTGCATTACACCGGGCACCAATACGCAACGTTCATGAATGATGAGCGGATGTCAGACCGAACGACAGGCGATATTTCCGTCGGCTATCGCTTCGGCGATGTATCCCGCCTGCACAAGCCAACCCTGCGTCTGAACTTCATTAACATCACCAATGAGCGCTCCCTGTCCGGCGTTGCCAGCCCGACCCTGAACGCAAAGGACACGACTGGCATTTACGGCAGCACGATCAGCGGGAGCGCCCCGAGTTATTATATCGGCGGCGGTTTTGCGGCCCTGTTCACAGCGTCCACAGGCTTTTGAACCCGTGACTGCTCCCGGACAGTTCGGCGTCAATGGTGTGCAGGCTGAACGGCATTGGCCGCCGCTGACACTCGACGAGGCGAAACGTGTTCTGACGTTTTTTCCCATTACCGCCGTTCCGGAAACTGTTCTAGGGCATGGACAACGCCCGTTCTCCGCGACAGCCCTGACCCGCCTTACCGACGGCACGATGCTTTTTCTGAAGCGCCATGACCCGCGCCTTCGCGATCAGAACGCCCTGACGGAAGAACAGGCTTTCATGGCGCATCTTAGCCGCCACGGCTTACCCGTCACGGCGGCGTTTACAACGCGGGAACAACACTGCGCTCTGACAGAACATGGTTGGGTTTATGAGGTTTTCCCTCCCTTACCCGGCTTGGATCTTTATCGAGATGTTCAGTCCTGGGAGCCGTTTCTCTGTTCAGAACATGCGCATACTGCAGGAGGCACACTCGCACGTCTTCATCTTGCAGCAACAGATTACGCCGCCCCCGCCCGGCCTGATCGGCTTTTGCTGTCCAGCTTCAACGCTATTACCAACCCCGATCTTGAGACTGGCCTCCGTCATTGGGCCGCGTCTCAACCCGGTCTCAACACAGCACTGAATTTAGAGGCGTGGCAGCAGATCCTACGTGTCCTGGGACCTTTCCACGCAAAACTGCGACCACTCCTGACGGAGATTATCCCCTGTTGGGGACACGGAGACTGGCATCCGTCTAACCAGTTCTGGACGTCCGCCACTCCAGACGCCGAAATCTGCGGGATCTTTGATTTTGGTATGTCTGATCGCACCTGCGCTGCGTACGATCTCGCAGTAGCTATCGAGCGCACTGCCATCTCTTGGCTGTCCTCGCACTATGCTGTCTCGTGGAGCCAGCTGAGCGCCCTGTTAGCGGGCTATCACCGTGTCCGTCCCCTCACTTTGCGAGAACGCGAACTGGTCGTTGCGTTCCTGCCGCTTGTTCATGTCGAATTCGCATTATCTGAGGTCGCGTATTACAGCACGCTTGTTCAGGATAAGGCATCAGCCCGTGTCGCCTACGCAGACTATCTTTTAGGTCATGCACACTGGTTTGCAGGCCGTGACGGTCAACATTTTCTAAACTGGCTCCGCGAAACTCTGGATGCCATTGCCGCATGTCCCTGACGGAACTCATCGCGGCCCTTCTGAGTGCCATCGGCGTGTGGCTGACGGCACGCCGCAATATGGCTTGCTGGCCACTCTCTCTTCTTGCCGCTCTCTTATACGGGTGGGTGTTTTTTAAAGCTCATCTTTACGCCGACGCCTGTCTTCAGGCCGTATTCTGTGGCTGTCTGCTCTATGGGTGGTGGCGCTGGATAAAAGACGGTGCGCAGGGCGATGAGACCCTGCATATTCGGCCACTTTCGGAACGCGGGTTATTCTTTGGCCTTCTGATCGGCGCACTTGGGGGCGGACTGTGGGCTTTCTGTCTGGCGCGCTTTACAGACGATCCCACCCCCGTGGCTGATGCCCTGCTCAGCAGTTACAGTCTGGTTGCACAGATCTGGGCCGCACGGCGGCATACGATCAGTTGGGCCTGCTGGATCGTGATCGACACAGCTTACGTTGCAATGTTCGTCAGTCGCGACCTTTACCCGACAGCCGCCCTTTACACGATATTCGTCGTTCTGGCAGCTAATGGACTGCGCAAATGGCAAAAAGCCTCCCAAGCGTAATGGGAAAACAAAATGCGTTTTCCCACCATGCCAAACGCTGGCTTAAAATCGAAACACTGGCCGCTCAATACGCAACGCTGACTTCGCCCAGGAACATACGCCCTGCAGAGGGAGTCGCACGGTTCGAGAAAAGGCTCTGGTAATTGAGTTTGTTGGCAAGATTGTAGCCATTCATGGAGATTTTCCAGTGCCGGTTAAAGCGATGGGAAATCATGGCGCTGAAGTCCAGATTTGCCGGAGCACGCAGAGTATTGGCGGTATCAAGCCAGACATGCTCACGCCAGGTCAGCCCACCGCCGACTGTCAGATTATACGGCTTGTCCGGGAAAGCGCTGTACGCTGACCAGAGGGTTGCCTGATTGTGTGGCACATACTGAACATTCTTGCCGCGGTTCGCCTTGGTCGCAGAAGACGTCGTGCTGCTATCATAAAGGGCATAGGTCGCTGACACGTTCCAGCCCGGCAGAATGACACCGCCGACGGACAGTTCCAGCCCCTGATTACGCTGCCGGTCAGAAGAGCCCTGAATTTCACCCGTCACCGGATCAGCGTTCAATGCATTACCCTTGTCCAGGCGGAACAGGGACGCCGTCAGACCCAACCGGTCATGCAGAATGCTGTACTTGGCGCCAAGCTCATAAAGCTGAGCCTTCTCAGGACTGGCAAAAGAATTGGTCCCCGGACGAATGGGAACAGACCCATTGGTGACGTACATTCCCATCGGGGTCGTGGAATTGGCCCAGGTAAAATAATAAGTCTGGTGGTCGTCCGGGGTGACAACGAGGCTGGCATTCGGATTGAACACGCCCGTCACGTCATGAAAATGCTGATCAGGGTTCTTCGCGACATTTCCTCCCGTCAGATTGTAGCTCGTTTGCCAACGATCCCAGCGGAAGCCCCCTTTCACAGAAAGCCACTTGGTGAACCAGATCTGGTCGAACAGGAACAGGCCCGTATCGAACCCATAGCCATTGCTATGCGACTTCGCACCCAGTGACCCCAGAGACACCAGACCGGCCGGATTCATATCACCCGGTACCAGATCAAGATTGCCGACGTTCCCCTTCGGATTAACAAGGTTCGCATACGGTTTTGGCTTCAGATACGTCGACTGTGAGCGAACATCATTAACGCGTTCGACATCAAACCCGGCGACAACCTGATGCCTGAGAAAGCTTGTGTGGAAGTCTGCAACCATTGAGCCGACATTCTGCACAGACCAGCTCGTTTGCTCATACGGCAGCGGCGCCATGTAGGTTCCGGCTCCTGTGCCCGCTCCCGCACCCACTGGCCCGGACCGTGCAACGAGCGCTTTTGACGCATCCCCGTTGAAGTAGTTGTTCACACACGTTGTATCGCAGGTCGCTTTTGAGGCTGCAAAAGACCGGTAATACTCCCCACCCCGCAAGTCATCATAGAACGTAACATGCCTGTTCAGTTTGAAGCTGAACCGCGCTGTTTCCATGTTGGAATTTGTGGCGTTCTGATCGTTATCCGTGCCGTACCAGTTCGTCCGCCGGATACCGTATTCCGTGATAGGTTGCCCATATTTTGCGCCCGGTTTCTTGACAACCGGTACACCGAAATCAGGCACGGAGTTTTCCTGCTGGTGCATGTACTGCAGAACAAGCGTTGCTCTCTTGCCAATCCCGAATGCAAGAGACGGAGCAACACCCCAGCGATGAGAGAAAATATAATCTCGTCCCACAACATTATGCTCATCGCCCATTCCCGTAATGCGGAAGGCCGTAGAGTCATTGATTTTCTGGTTCACATCCAGTGTGCCGCGATAATAACTGCCTGAACCACCTGAAAAATCAGCCGAATAGTGATTTTTCAGACCAGGAGTTTTGGTCACCATATTGATGGCACCGCCCGTCGTGCCATTCCCAAACACTTCGGAAGACGGCCCCTTGATGACGGACACAGTTTCGAAATTGAATGAATCACGGGAATAGACACCGAAGTCCCGCAGTCCATCTTCATAGATATCATTCTGGGCCTGAAAGCCGCGGATCAGGAACTGATCACCGTTCATGCCGCCAGCGCCCTCCCCGATGGACGTTGTCACACCGGGCACATTCCTCAGAGCTTCATCAAGAGATTTGACATTCTGCTGCTGCATCAGGGCCTGCGGCACAACATTGATGTTCTGCGGCGTGTGCATCACGTCCTGTGGCATCCGGGACAACCCGAGAGACTGATGCATGGTGTTAAAGCCATGCCCCTGAACTGTCAGATGTTCGACATCCGACCCTTCAACCCCAGCACTGTCTTCCAGATGCCGCGTTGATGACTCCGGTTTACGATCTGGCTTTTTCTCATGCTTCACAGGTGCAGCAGCATAGCCTTGCGAAGACATCAGGAGCGTACCGGCAACTGAAAGAGACGTGATGTGTGTGCGCAGCGAACCAGTCACCGGAACCTCTTCATTCAGATAAACAACTTTACATTTCGAAACTCCTATATTGGTAATGAGAAACATTCTCAACTAGTTTTTGATGAAGTGTTTCTAATTTCCGACAAACCTCGTCACGAGCGAAGCGGAATAAGCCTGTATTTCCTTACGAACACAAAAAAAAGCCCCGCACCTGAAAACAGGGCGGGGCTCTCTAAAAACAGTCGTCGAAGAAACAGGTCAGTTCGGCGTTTCATCGTCCGGCGCGAGCGGCTGAACATGCGTCACTTTGCCATACCGATCATAGTAGATCACAGCATCGCCACGACGTTCGGCATAACCATCGGGCTGGCCGTCACGCGTGCGGAAAAGCAGCCGAAAAGCATCCGGCTGTTCAACCACCTTGTCCCCTGGCGGGCGATACTTGAAGCGACTGAAGTCAGCATGGCTCCGGGGCAGCGAAGAGCTATGATACAGCTCGTGCATGCTCGGCTTCTTGGGCCCGTCACCATCGGCATCCTGCGCGACAGCCGTGCCCGTCAGGGCTAGAACGGCCAAAGTGGTAGTCAGGATCCTGCGCATGATGCTCTCCGGTCAGTGCGTTGCGGCAGGCACTGTAGGCGAAACCGTCTTCTGGCTCCACCCACCGCCAAGCGCACGGTAAAGCGTAACAAGATTCTGGAATCGGGCAGCCTGAACCAGAATGGCATTCTGCTGAGCCTGATAAAGCGTTCTCTGCTGCTCAAGCGTCGTCAGATAGCTGTCGATCCCTGCATCATATCGCATCTTTGCCAGATCATAGGCCTTCTGTGACTGGTCAACGAGCGACTGCATATGACGGTCCTGAGACAGATACGTCTCACGTGCCGTCAGCGCATCCGACACTTCACGGAAAGCCGTCTGCACAGTCTTTTCATACTGTGCCGCATACTGAAGCTTCTGCGCCTTCGCCATCAACAGGTTGCCTTCACTCTGTCCCCAGGTAAAAATCGGCAAACTGATGGATGGTGAAACAGTCCACGTTTCCGCTCCAGGTGTGAACAGCTTGCGAAACTGGAGTGAGCTTGTGCCTTCCGAAGCCGTCAAAGTGACTTTCGGGAAGAATGCGGCGCGTGCGGCACCAATATTCGCATTGGCGCCGATCAGGGTATGTTCGGCAGCCACGATGTCAGGCCGCTGTGCTAACAGATCAGACGGTAGCCCTTCCGGAAGATTCGCAATCATCGTCTGCGCCCCAAAAGGCGCCGGTGACGGCAAATCTGCTGGCAACGGTGTGCCCACCAGCAACTGCAGCGCATGTTCGTCGTCTGCTACAGCACGCGAATACTGCGATTCATTAGCTGAAGCCTGCTCTACCTGCGTCTTGACCTGTGCGAGCGTCAGGGCATCCGTTTCACCATTGTCATACGACAACTGCGTCAGACGCAGGGTCTCTCCCTGCGATTTCAGCGTATCACGGGTGACGCGGAGCTGCTCTCTGTCAGCCAGCCACTGAATATAGGTTGTCCCCACCTGTGACACGGTGGTGAGCAGAACATTCCGGGCATTTTCCACGCTATTAAGAACGGTTTCTGCCTGCTGTTTTGTCAGATTGCGAATGCGCCCCCAGAGATCTACCTCATAAGAGGAAAATCCGATGGACGTCTGGTACAGCCGCAAAGTGGAGATAGAAGTACCCAAGCCTGGCGCAAAAGAGAAACCTGCCGTACTCGACGGCGCCATAAACATACCCTGCCCACCAGCGGAAATAATGGGGAACAGGGATGCATTCTGGATTTCATACTGTCCACGCGCAACCGTAACTGCAGCTGCCTGCGCCGCCAGATCGCGGTTGTTTTTCAGAGCCAACTGAACAAGCGCTTTCAAACGCGGATCAGTATAGAAATCTTCCCAGCCGAGATTGGCAACGCTGCGAGCCGCAGGCGCATTTTTTGCACCTGTGTCTGCAGGATACCCATTCTGCACAGCCTGCGTCGGCTGATGATATCTGGGAGCCATGTTACAGCCGGAAAGCATCAGCAGCGCGGCAAATCCAAGACGGGCCTTCATGCGCCGTGCTCCCCTTCAATAGCAGGTGTCGCCTTATTATCCAGATGGGCATAGGCGTCCTTCCGGTCCCGGATGCGGACCACACGGAACAGACGCAGCACCACTACGAAGAATACCGGCACAAAGTAAATCGCAAGCAAGGTTGCAGACAACATGCCGCCCACCACGCAGGTGCCGATGGCCACACGTGCAGCAGAGCCTGCGCCCGTTGCAATCGCAAGCGGGAACACACCGCAGACGAACGCAATGGACGTCATGAGAATTGGCCTCAGACGTTCACGCCCGGCTTCAATCACGGACTCTTCCAGAGACTGCCCTTCTTCAAAGAAAGCCTTGGCAAATTCCACAATCAGGATCGCGTTCTTCACAGACAGGCCAACTGTCGTCAGCAGACCAACCTGGAAGTAAACGTCGTTAGAAAGGCCACGGCCCAGCGTTGCGGCAATCGCTCCGAGCACACCAAGTGGCAGCACCAGAAGCACGGCAAACGGAATGGCCCAGCTTTCATAAAGCGCTGCGAGACAGAACATGATCACAATAGCGGCCAGAGCATAAAGCGGCCCCGTTGAACCACTGGATGCAAGCTGCTCGTAGGACAGACCCGTCCACTCATACCCGATGCCACGTGGCAGCTTGGCGAGGATTTTTTCCATCTCGCTCATAGCCTGACCGGAACTGGACCCAACGGCGGGCTGCCCCTGAATCTCGTAGGAGTTCATGCCGTTGTAGTCTTCGACCTTCTGCGGGCCGCTTTCCCACGTACCGGAAGCAAAGGCATTGAACGGAACCATCGTGCCCGTCGTATTGCGGACGTACCAGCGGTTTAGATCTTCCGGCGTCATACGCGCCCAGGGTTCACCCTGAATATAGACCTGCTTCACACGGTCATCACGCATGAACTGGTTGACGTAGATGGAGCCAAGAGCACCTTCCAGCGTCGTGTTGATGTCAGCATTGGTCAGACCAAGTGCGTTCGCACGTTCACGGTTGATGTCCAGCTTGAACTGTGGTGCATCTTCCATGCCGAGCGGACGAACAGCCTGAAGGAGCGGATTTTTAGCCGCTTCCATCAGCACCTGATTCCGTGCAGCCAGCAGTGCTGCGTGCCCCAGATGGCCTGTGTCCTCAAGTTCCAGATCGAAACCAGTAGCGTTACCCAGTTCCATCACGGCTGGCGGGTTAACTGCGAAGATCTGCGCGTCCGGATCCATCCAGAAATGCATCATGATTTCACGAGACACGGTCATCGTCGTATGAGCAGCACCGGGGCGCTGATCCCACGGCTTCATTCGAATAAAGAATGCACCCGCAGACTGACCCTGCCCCGCAAAACTGAAGCCGTTCATCGTGAAGACAGACTGAACGTAGTCTCCATAATTTTTCAGGACGTAATCCGTGATCTTCTTGTTGACGGCAGCGGTCTGCTCCTGCGTTGCGTTATTCCGCATCGTGACCTGACCGAAGATGATTCCCTGATCTTCGTCAGGCAGGAACCCGCCAGGCACGCGATTGAACAGGAACACCACACCGGCAGTCAGCAGCAGGAAGACGACCATGCTGACAACAGGCGCGCGGATGAGCCATTTCACACCGCTCAGATAACCATTGGTCAGGCGGTCAAAATTACGATTGAACCAGGCTGCCGGACCACGCTCATGGCCCTTATGGGTAGGCTTCAGCATGGACCCGCAGAGTGCCGGCGTCATGACCATAGCCACCAGAACAGACAACCACATGGCGGCAACAATGGTGATGGAGAACTGACGATAAATCACGCCGGTAGAACCACCGAAGGCGGCCATCGGCAAGAACACAGCCGTCAGAACCAGCACGATGCCAATCAGGGCACCGGAAATCTCATCCATGGACTGACGAGCAGCTTCCTTGGGAGACAGGCCCTGATCCGTCATCACACGTTCGACGTTTTCAACAACGACGATCGCATCGTCCACGAGCAGACCAACAGCCAGAACCATAGCCAGCATGGTCAGCGTGTTGATGCTGTATCCCATCACGGACAGCAGCCCGAACGTGCCCAAAAGAACAACCGGGACAGCAATCGTCGGAATCAGCGTGGCACGGAAGTTCTGAAGGAAGATCAACATCACGAAGAACACGAGAATGATGGCGATAACCAGCGTCTCGATAACTTCCTTGATAGAGAGCGTGATGAACGGCTCCGTATCAAGCGGGTAGACCAGCTTCAGACCATGCGGGAAATAGCGCTGCAGATCTGTCATTCGGCTACGGACTGCGGCTTCTGTCTGAAGCTGATTGGCGCCCGGCGCCAGCTTCAGAGCCATCGCAGATGCAGGATGACCGTTATAGACGGAACCGAGAGCGTAACTCTGTGCACCAAGCCCAACACGGGCCACGTCGCTCAGGCGAACCTGGCTACCGTCCTGCTGAACCTTGAGCAAAATCTTGTTAAATTCTTCAGGCGAACTCAGACGCGTCGGACCAATGACCGTCGCGTCAAATCCGATGCCTTTTTTAGCGGGCAAACCACCCAACTCACCGGACGAAACCTGAATATTCTGAGCCTGAATGGCAGACTGCACATCGCCGACCGTCAGGCCGTAATTATACAGCCGGGACGGATCAAGCCAGATACGCATCGCGTATTCTGAGCCGAACAGTGTGTGATCGCCCACACCTGACACACGCGACAGCGGATCAGAAATATTGGACGCCACATAATCGGCAATGTCCTGACCGGACATGCTTCCGTCTTCGGAAATGAAGGCCAGAACCATCATGAAGTTCTTGGTGGCCTTCGTAACACTCAGCCCTTGAGCCGTCACTTCAGACGGCAGGCGCGGCTGGGCAAGCTGGAGCTTGTTCTGAACCTGAACCTGAGCAATGTCAGGATTGGTCCCCTGCTCGAAGGTCAGATCGATTTCCATCTGTCCGCTCGCGTAGGACGAGGCAGACAGATATTCGAGATGATCCAGACCATACATCTGCTGCAGAATCGGACGGACAACCGTATTATTCACGGTTTCCGCCGAAGCGCCCGGATACATGACAGAAATGGCGATCTGCGGCGGTGCGATGCTGGGATACTGGGCAATCGGCATGCGGGTGATGGCAACACCACCAACCAGCATGATGATCAGCCCGATCACCCATGCAAAAATCGGCCGATCAATGAAAAAGCGTGAGAGCGTCATGTGCTGTTACTCAGCCTTTCCCGCAGGAACTTCCTGAGGAGCGACCTTCGCACCCGGCTGAACCTTCTGCAGACCGTTCACGATAATCTTGTCGCCAGCCTTGAGGCCGCCCGTCACCAGCCAGTCTTTACCAATTGTCCGGGTCGTCTGGATCGGGCGCTGCTGCACCTTGTTTTCGGCATCAACGGTCATCACGAAAGGATTTCCCTTCGAGTCACGCTGGACAGCCACTTGCGGCACCAGAATGCCGTTCGGGTCGATACCTTCGCGGATATGGGCATGTACAAACATTCCCGGCAGAAGCAGATGATCCGGGTTTGGGAAAACGGCGCGCATGACAAGCGTTCCCGTTGCAGGATCTACCGTGACTTCCGAAAGCTGGAGCTTGCCGCGCTGGGGATAATCTGAATCATCTTCCAGCTTCAGCCCCACAGCAGCGGCATCATCGCCTTTACGCTCGACCTGCCCCGTCGCCAGTTCATGCTTGAGACGCAGCATGTCAGAGGCCGCCAGATTGACGTCCACATAGATCGGATCAAGCCGTGTCACGACTGCGATCGGCTGTGTCTGCCCTGCCGTGAGCAACGCACCCGGCGTATAAAGCGTACGGCCGATACGGCCATCAATCGGGGCACGGACATGAGTATAATTCAGATTGACTTCGGCGGCCTCAAGATTGGCTTTCGCCTGAGCAACCTGCGCTTCAGCTTCGCGGGCCGTTGCAAGCGTGTTGTCATAGTCCTGTGAGCTGACAGCATGCGCCTTGACCAGCGGCGCATAACGGCGAAGCTGACCAGCCGCGCGCGTGGCAACGGCTTGAGCATTCATGAGCTGAGCCTTGGCCTGGTCATAAGCAGCCTGATACGGCGCAATATAAATCTGGAACAGCTGCTGCCCTTTTTTGACGTCCGCACCCTGCTCAAAGTCACGCGAGACAATCACACCATTCACCTGCGGACGGATCTGCGCCTGTTCATAGGCATCCGTTCGGCCAGGAAGAGACGTCTCCAGCGTAACCGGCTGGGTTTGCAGCGTCATGACGCCCACGGGCTGTGGCGGCAATTGCGGAGCGGCGGCTTTTTTCTGACAACCAGCAACCAAGAAAGGCACGGCTGCCAGCAAAGGGATCATTGTTTTGGCCTGACGGCGCATCTGACCTTTCTCCAAGACGACAGTCGCGGACGACATCCAAAATGTTTTCTGAAAAGAAGGCATGATACAGCCGCTATCCTGTGATACAGAAACCACGCAGTTTCCAGTTGTTCCGGAAACTAGCCGGTTTCTTTGATGAACGTCAATTCGGCCGGTACAAATAATCCCGGAGTTGATCTTGAACAGTCCCACTTCCGCCCTACCCGATACCCGCAAGCTGCGGTGCTGCGATCATAACGGCTCAGTGGATGACGTAGAGCGCAAGACGCGGATCTTGAATGCTGCAAGTTCAATGCTCACGACTCATGGGTACCATGCAGCGTCCATGGACAGCATTGCCGCATGCTCTGGAATGTCCAAGAAGACGCTCTACCAGTTTTTCGAGTCTAAAAAATCTCTTTTCGAGACCCTTATCATAGAGCGGCTTTTCGCTCCGCTTCCGTATACCCCGGTTGAAACAGATCCTCTTCCCCAGCAGCTCCAGATGATGATGACACTCCTCGCGGAGCAACTTCTAAATGAAGAGCGCCTTGGCCTTCTGAAGTCCATCATCACGGAAACCACGCGAAATCCTGCCGTACGACAAATCGTAACAGACCTGTTTCATCTTTCCGGACGGGCCCTTCCCGTTCAGCAGTGGCTGACCAAACAGGCCGAGGCCGGCCATCTCCATATCGAGAACGTTGAAGAAGCGGCAGATCTGCTTTTCAGCATGACCCTGGGTGGCCCGCTACTGGCGCACCTAACGCATTGCAAGCCGCCCAAAGAAGGCGAAAACCTGGTCCAGTTCATCGCATACGGCATACAGACCTTTCTCAAGGCTCATAGCACTTAGCGGCCTTATCCACCGGCAGGCAACTTGGCCGAACTTTCACCAACCAGAAGCTTAAAAACCCCTGCGGACGCCGAACGCTCCATGAGGGAACCATACTGCCTCTTTAGAAGAGCGAGCGTAGTATCATCATGGGCCCTTGAGGCATCGCCAGCCAGCTCCAGAACCAACGCTTCCAGATCCGGCGACAGAACTGAAGCCTCTTTACGCCCTGTCCAGGCTGCATCGATGACAGGTTTCAGAGCAGAAACTGCGCCAACCCAGTCCTTCGCCTGCTCCATCAACTGCGCACGCATTTTCAATGCCTGTGTCTCTGTCCGGCCTATGAGGTAGTGCTCAGCCTTAGGCAAATCGTGTTGCTCACGCGCGACTTCAGCACGAAGCAATGATACCTCTAATGCTTCTGGCTGACCTCCCGGCAGCACAGATACATCGGCGGGGTTTTCCGCCGGTAAATCATAGAGTGCAGCGCTCAGGTCTTTCGCATCAAGATCCAGACGAACCAGCTTCACCATAGTATCCTGATGTTCAGGTCCCTGCTGCTTCTGAAGAAGACCACGCAATACCGTCCTTTGAGCCTCTGGGAGACCTAGCACCGCATATCGACGCTCCAGAGCCTTCAAACGATACGCCTGTAATGTCGGGTCATTCGGCTCAATTGTCATTGCTGCTTTCAACAGTTCGACCTCAGCAAGAGCACTCTTTGCTTCAATGTCTTTCTGCTCTGCGAACCCACGGGCAATAACGAGCAACCTGTCATGACCAGGAAAACCAGCTTTCCCATAGACAGCCTGCCCGTCTTGCACGTCCTGTTGAGCGGTGCGCCATTCTTTCCCTTTAATGAACGCATCAATACTCAACAGTCGTGCCTCACGCTCCCTTCCGACCATTCTGAAGGCAGGCATAAGACCATCCACACGCTCACCAATTGCTTTCGCGGGTGATGCATTTTTTTCAAAATCGAAGCGAAGAGCAGCTTCGCTGGCAACCGGCCACACCATAGGAGAAGGATCATGAGCGAGCGTCTCAAGCTGCCCTCTTGCATCCAGCGCATGTGTCTCAACTGCTGCTAAGGCACGCGCAAGAACGGTTTCCGGTACTGAGGGAAGGGATAAGAGAACGCCCCGATCTTTTGCTGTGCCATACCGCGCGACCCACTCTGCAGCCACCGGCAGCAGACGATGCCGCAAAGGCTCAGAATATCCCGATACAGAAGGTAGTCCCGTCGCAATCAAACTGGCCGTCCGGGTGCGCTGTACATCGACATCAGGTCCTTCTCCCGTAATAGGGAACTGCGCGCGTACCATTCCTCGCCAGAACTGGTCCTCCGGCGTTGCCCCTTCTTCCTCTGACAACAGAGACGGATTAGCACGACCATTCAGCACAGCCGAAATTTGTCTCAGCCTTCGTACATCTTTGCGGGTGCTCCCTTCAGGCTGATCTTCCAGTGCTACCTGCAGAACCTGTGAAACCAATGCACCATTAGCTAGCCTTGCCGCAGCCTGTGCCAGACGGATCCGCGCATCGAAGCGCTGTCCCGCTGATGCCATTGCTGCCGCAATTTGAGCGCGACGCACACTCTCTCGCAAACCTTCCGGTGGGCTGCCAGCCAACGCTACTCCGGCATCCGAAGCCCCATAAGCAGCAACTTTCCCTCCAGCAAGCAGCGGAGTATCGCTGGGGCCAACTCTATCAAGAAAGAACTGCTTTCCGTTTTGCCTGAGCTCGATTGCATCGGCATCTGCGGCAATGACCAGCCCCATCAGACTAGGACGGACCTCAAAGCCTGCTCCCCGCCGGATCAAATCACCTGAAACAGAACCGGACCGTGAGAGACCGAGCAACAGCCGCCGGCCCGAATCCGGGTCTCGAAACGTGACAACAAATAGAGCCCCGTCTTCCCGAGGCGGCGTGAAAGTCAGGGCACCCTCATCTTGCCCTAACAACATAACATCTGGGGATGGGGTTGATTGCCTTCCGAAAGACACCGTCCATCCATGCCCGACGGGTCTGATTAATGGACTGGATCCTTCAGGACACAGGATGCTGACAGCTGTCACATCCGCCATAATGCGAGCAGATACACCTTCGAATGGAGCAACATTCGTTAGCCCGGCGGTGTCGATGACGTGGCGACCGGCTGCAACGATCAGGAGACGCCGGCCATTTTGAAACGCGGCAACGGGCGTCATTTCCCCCAGAGGCAACCACAATCCAGTTGCGGATGGGACGACGCCCTCATTCGCCTGCATGACAGGCCGCGCACTGAAATCCGTACGCCCGACCGACGCCCTAGCTTTTTCCTGGCTGGATAAAAGTGGAGATGGATCGTTCAGGAATGACCATCCTGAGGGAAGAAGCGCACTTGCGGCTGGCGGCAAAGCTACTGCGGTTTGTGGGAGCAGCAGTATTGCCAGAGCGAAGAGGCAGCCCCGCGCCAACATCACCCGTTATCCCCAATATGCATGCCTGGATGCGCATGAGCATTGGCAAGAAGCTGCGTCGCCAAAATGGCTCGTTGTGGAGACATGGCTTCCATGATCGCTGAAGCCTTCCGCGGGCTCATACGGTTCAAAAGGCCCACGCCAACCCGCAGATCAAGAATATTGAAAATAGCGGCCGCATCGACAGGTTTCATCGCCTCATAAATCCTGACCAGTCTTTCCGCATCCTGGTTCAGGAGCTCGTCCGAATGTCGTGCTGTCTCTTCAAACTGCGAACGGGATGTCTGGAGTGCGGTCATCCGACGTTGCAGCTCTTCTTCTGCCGCATCCACCAGTCGCTGCCGATCTTCCAACGCCGCAGCCTTGCGATCCAGTTCCTGCTGCCGTGCAGCCAGCTCTGCTTTCAGTGTCGGGTCAGGAGTTATAGCGTCTACCGTGCCTGTCGGAGACAATGCGCCTTGGCAGCCCCCTGACTTGCAAAGGTCCGAGGAGGGGGCCTTCTGTTGAGCAGACTTCCCGTCCTCTGCTTCAGCTCGTTTGCTCGCAGCCTCGTCAGAAGCAGCCTTAGGCGCCACTTGTGTCGCGGCCGGCTGCGCCATGGCAGACGACATCAACGATGAGTCCGTTGAGGCATCGACATACCCAACCAGATCGTAAACTTTCACGCCCAACAGGATGATCATCAAACCACAGGCAATGTGCAGCAAGCGAAAGAGCATGAGCGTTACACCTGCTTCTGACGAAGGGCACGCAGCAGCTCGCGCTCGGCTGCAGTCTTACCGGATGGCGTTTTCAATGTGCTGGGTGACCCCCATCGTCCTTCATCTGTCCTGAGACGGGCAGAAAAACGAGGGCCCTCCATATCCGGCGCGTCTGCCTCCCTGAGAGGCTCCGAGTGGGCGGGACGACCGATTGAAGCTGTTTTTTCCAAGACCTGAGCGACAGCTTCTGATCGTTCACACAGCATCGTCAGTTCACGCTTGAGACTCTTTCCGCTCTCCACCGTTTTACCCAGCGACCGTCCAACCATTTCAGTTGTCTGACGCAGATGGTCGAT
The DNA here is from genome assembly GCF_018812105.1 of Gluconobacter sp. P1D12_c. Classification (NCBI taxonomy): domain Bacteria; kingdom Pseudomonadati; phylum Pseudomonadota; class Alphaproteobacteria; order Acetobacterales; family Acetobacteraceae; genus Gluconobacter; species Gluconobacter sp. P1D12_c. The sequence goes on along the minus strand of NZ_JACSIQ010000007.1, from coordinate 180,526 downwards.
ACCAGACTGAGCCTGCTGACTACTACTTTGCAAACTCGCAATCAGGGCATCCAGCTCTCCCCGGTTTCGACGGATGACCGATAGCGCTCGGCCAAGATAGAGGCTGTAGAAAATCGTAATCAGCAGCAGGGCTGACAGAGCAACTTCAAGTACGATCTGGAACCTGTCCATGGAAACTGCTCCGCCTTTTCAGCTGTATGCAGAAGGGCGATCACCGGCCCCTCCGCCAATAAGATTTTCTTCAATACGAACCGCGACATGACCCTGCTTTTTGCCAACCCGCCCCCGAAAGATCGTTTTTCCACCGCAGCGCAGTTGAACGAGAGCCGTTGGATCACGGCGCAGCACCAGCATCTCGCCGGGCGAGAGGGACATGATGTCCTGAAGATTCATGCTCTGCTCTTCCAGGACAGCGTCGAGCGTGACGTCCGTATTCCAGAGCTCCTGGGCAAGATGACTTTCCCAGATGCCGTCATGGCCAAATTTTTCACCCATGAACTGCTGCAGCAGAATTTCCCGAACAGGCTCCAGCGTTGCATGCGGCAGAATGAGATCCACATCCCCACCGCGCCCATCCATATCGATGCCAAACCGTGCCAACACGACGCCATTTGCCGCCCGGGAAATAGTCGCAAAGCGGGAATTCAGTTCCAGCCGTTCAAAGCGAAAATTCACGGCACACAAAGGGCTGAAACTCATGGAAAGGTCCGAGAGGATCACACGAATCAGAGGCTCGACCAGTGCGCGCTCGATCGCCGTATGGTGTCGGCCTTCTGCGCGCCTCTCCCCATCGCCATGAGGACGAACACGATCACGCCCTCCAAGCAATGCATCAATGACACTGTAAACAAGGGACGAGCTGAGAACGAGAATCCCGTAATTGTCCCATTCCTCCGCTTTGAAGACGGCGAACATGGATTGCCCGGAAACATTTTCCAGATAATCTCCAAACCTCTGGGAAGCCAGGCGATCCATTGAGACTTCAACGTTATCGCTGGTGAAGTTCCGTAGGCTGGTCGTGAGAATCCGGACGAGGCGGTCAAAAACCACTTCAAGCATAGGGAGCCGCTCGTAAGAGACGAACGACGTGCTCAGCAGTTTTTCCAGACCACTCCCTTCGCCGCCACCGCTCACGTGGGCGTCGCTACCAAAGAGACTATCAATCTCGTCCTGGTTCAGAATCCGGTCCGCACCGTCATCCTCTGAAAAACCAAGATCATCCATTGAAAGGGCAAAACGTGGCATCGGCGCATCGTTTGCATCACCTTCCGACGTAGCCTTCTGTGCGTCTGGCATTACTGCACCAGCACTTCCACGAAGAAGAGATCACGCACGGACAAGGGAGCAAGAATATTGGAAATCTGCGCCAGCATGGTTTCCCGCAGACGATAAATTCCCGCTCCGGTTAGCTCGTCCGGGCGCATCCCATGCAGGCAGGTCTGGAAGGCATCCTGTATCTGAGGCATGAGCGGCCCGATTTTTGCCGTATCTTTGCTGTCTTCAACCTGAAGGCGCGCACTGATCCGAACATAACGCGCCCTGCCATCTCCGGTATCGAGGTTGGACACCAGCGTCGGGATGGTAATGAGTGTCAGGGATATCGGCTGGGACGCCGCTTTTACGGGACGGGACGCAGGATGTTGGAAATGCCGCCAGGCGAATACGCCGCCTCCAGCCAGCATGGCACAGAGCACTGCTGCGATCAGGATAATCCTGCGTTTTCCGCCAGCTTTCGCCGGGATCTCAAGTTCCGGAGTCTCCGTCGTCACTGCCTGTCTGCCTTCTCTTTCGGACAGACGGCATCATCTGAGCAAAAGATTAACATTGGGTTTATGGCGCGTCGGAAAAGGCCCCTTGTCCTGTATGCTGGAAGCCTTTGCCTGACGGCAATCCTTCTCGCCGGATGCGCCTCCCAACCCTCGCCCTACAATCGATATTATGCAGCAAACGGCGCTTACAAAGCCCCCGGCACAGCCAGTGATCCCTGGGGGCCATACATTCAGCAGGCTGCCAGTCGCTTCTCGATTCCCGAAGCCTGGATCAGAGCGGTCATTCACCAGGAATCGGGGGGACATCAGTATCTGAATGGCCAGCCCATCACGTCCAGCGCCGGAGCCATGGGCCTGATGCAGCTCATGCCGCAGACCTATGCTGAAATGCAGGGACGGTTCGGGCTGGGTTCTGATCCGTATGAACCGCATGACAACATCATGGCGGGAACCGGATATATTAAAATACTGTCTCGCAAATACGGAGCTCCCGCATTTCTGGTGGCTTACAATGCCGGACCACAACGCCTTGAGGATTACCTCTACCAAGGGCGCGCACTCCCCAACGAGACTGTCAATTACATCGCAAGTATCACGCCGCATCTTGGCACACAGATCGCCATGACGGGTCCACTGGCAGCCTACGCGTCGTCACAGCAACTGAACGCATCTCCCATGGAAGTCGCAGAGGCGCCTGATACCAGCACCCAACTGGCCATGGCGCAGCCTTCAGGGCAGTACGGTTCAACACAACAGAGCGTCCAGAAAGCCTGGTCCAGACGGCACATTACTTCCGTACCCTCAGATACGATGCCGCCGGACCTTCCCCCTCTCGGTCCCTGTGACCCAGATGCGGCCTATGACCCGAGCATGGCCTGCACCCCGGTATCGGCCCCCAACCGTCAACTTGAAGCCCCGGCCGCCACGGTCGAACAATCGACCGTGGCCAGCACGCTTTTGCCGCCCGCGCCGGTTATTCCCACACCACCTCGAACCTCCCATTCCTCTGCAAGCCTGACGCCCACGGCCGTGAGCTATCGCGCCCCTGGAACTTACGGAGACTGGGGTATCCAGGTCGGAGCATTCGCGAATCCCGGGCAAGCCCGGTTTGCAGCGAATATGGCTCGCCAGTCTGCATTCTCTCCGCTTCAGGCTTCGCAAATTCAGGTCCAGCCTACTCTGTCGCACGGGACACGCTTCTATAGAGCCCGTCTTGCTGGCATCAGTCGGGCTGGCGCGGCCAGTGCCTGTAGCAGCCTGACAGCCCAGGGGATGGCCTGCATGGCGGTCCCACCCGGACATTAAATGTCTCAAAAGTCTTAATTTCCGTAAGGAAACTCAATGCTCGTTGGCAATGGGCAGACTTTGCCGTATGTTCCCATGCAGATTGGACATACCTGCCACGCACGAAGTGTAGGTGACCCACGTCCAGACATTGATTCACCACGCCGATCCCGGCCCTCAGGATGCGCAGATGACGACCAGCCCTGCTCACGATCACACTCCATCATCGGAAGATGTCATCAGCGAAGAAGGGTATCACAAGGATCTTGGTCGTCGACACGTTCAGATGATCGCCATCGGTGGCGCCATCGGAACCGGACTGTTCCTTGGTGCTGGCTCCCGCCTTCAGGTTGCCGGTCCTTCCCTTGCGCTGATCTATGCCGTTTGTGGCGTTTTCTCTTTCTTGATTCTCCGTGCCCTCGGAGAACTGGTCATGTACCGCCCAACCAGCGGTAGCTTCGTGACCTATGCCCGCGAATTTCTTGGCGAAAAAGCCGCTTATGCTGCGGGCTGGCTCTCATTCCTTAACTGGGCCATGACGGGTATCGTCGATATCACTGCCGTCGCCCTTTACATGCACTACTGGGCCGTTTTCGTGGACGTCCCCCAGTGGGTTTTCGCTCTTGGCGCTCTCAGCATCGTTGGCACGATGAACATGATCGGCGTCCGCTACTTCGGTGAGATGGAGTTCTGGTTTTCACTCATCAAGGTCGTGGCACTTGCCGCATTCCTCATCGCCGGAACGCTTATTCTCGGCAGCCGGATGCCTGTTGCAGGTCATAACACCGGTCTTCATCTGATCACTGAGAACGGTGGCTTATTCCCACATGGAATCATGCCGGTTTTCCTGCTTCTGCAAGGTGTGGTGTTTGCCTACTCTGCGATTGAACTGATCGGAACGGCCGCTGGCGAATGCCACGATGCGCGTGAAATTCTGCCTCGCGCTGTGAACAGCGTCATTTGGCGTATCGGTCTCTTCTATGTTGGCTCAGTTGTGCTGCTCGTCTGTCTGCTGCCATGGACAGCTTATCATGCTGGCGTCAGCCCGTTTGTGACGTTCTTTCAGGCTCTTGGGATTCCAGGGGTCGGCACGATCATGAACATTGTCGTTCTGACTGCGGCGTTGTCCAGCCTCAACTCAGGCCTATACTCCACAGGTCGCGTGCTGCGTGCCTTATCCCTAGGGGGATCTGGCCCGCAGGTGCTGTCGAAGATGAACAAAAGCTCCGTGCCTTACATGGGCATTCTAACGACGCTTTCTGTTTATCTGGTGGGCGTTGGCCTGAACTACCTGATCCCGTCCCGTGTGTTTGAAGTGGTTCTGAACTTCTCGGCTATCGGAATCATCAGCACTTGGGGTTTCATCCTGCTGTGCCAGCTTCGCCTGCGATCAGCCATTAATCGCGGCGAAATTGCTCCAACAACCTTTGCCATGCCTGGTGCCCCCTACACCAACTGGGCAACTCTGGGATTTCTGGCATTCGTTCTTCTGATGATGGCTTTCGATTATCCAGATGGCACAATCACCATCGGCGCCATTCCGCTCATCGGCCTTATCCTCGTAGGCGGATGGCTCCTTCTGGCGCGCACCCGAAAAGCCCACTGAGCTACCCTACAAAAAAAGCGCTCGTTATCGGGGCGCTTTTTTATGGGCTCAGGTTGAAATCAGGAAGTCTCGGCGGGTAATGCGCCAACAGGCGGAAGCCACACAAGACACGTCGTACCGCGCCCAGGGGCACTCGCAACTCTGAGTCTCCCGCCGTGTCGGTCAAGAATGTGCCGAACGATAGACAAGCCGAGGCCCGTTCCCTGCTTGGCAGGCTCCACCTTGTCCACCACCCGATAAAATCGTTCTGTCAGCCGCGGGAGATGATGTGCTTCCATGCCGCGACCATTATCTTCCACTCCAAGCAGTACGCCCCCCTCTTCAGGCCAGCGGTCATCCCGTTCAGGGGCCCGTCGGGCGAATAGCGTCACAGCAAACGGCCGCCCTTCTTCACGGCCATATCGCAAGGCATTTTCGATCAGGTTCAGAAGCACCTGAACCATCTCATCCTCATCAGCCCGGATCGTCAGGTCATCCTCAATGGCAAGGTTCAGAGAGCATCCCGGCTCATCAAAACGGGGCGCCACTTCGCCAAGCACAATGGCCATCAAATCCGCGACTTCCACCAGATCACGGGGACGCTGATGTTCGTGAGCCTGCACGCGCGACAGGTAAAGCAGCCGATCAATCAGGCGTTTCAGCCGAGCAGACTGCTGGGCCATGATATCCAGAAACTGCTGCCGCGTCCCTTCATTCATGCTGCTTCCACCGGTTCGCAGGGCATCAATGAATCCACTCAGAGAGGCTAGAGGCGTGCGGAGCTCATGACTGGCATGGGCCACGAAATCGATCCGCATCCTGTCCAGAACCTGTGCTTCACTCCGATCCGACAGCATGACAAGCACGCGTGTATGCCGGTCATGCTGGGCAGGAATTCGTCTGAGTGACAGATGAAGCGTACGCGGGACAGGAACATCCAGCGTAAACGTTGTCGAGCACATTGAAGGCAGGTCATCTGCGCTGTCAGAAGCAACGCGCAATGCGGCCGAGAGAGCGGAACGCGCGGCAGGATGACGGAGAATGGCGCCAACACTATCGCCAAACTGTGTAAGCGCTTCTTCGTTCGCTTGAAGAACTGCTCCCAGACGGTCCAGCAAAAGAACACTGCCCGGGAAAATTTCGATCGGGAGCACAGTCTCTGACGTTGGTACTGCGGATGACAGAGCTGAGTGTTCCGTCAATACCGGCAGGGGTAATGCCGGTCGCCGGAATGCCAGAAATGCACATCCCCACCCGGCAACCGCGGCTCCCACAAGAACAAGCCCGGCCCAGAAAGGCAGACCTTCATGAGAGACGGCTGCCAGGCTTTCAGCCCTCACCCGTCAAAGTCCATCCGTGACAGGACCATCATCCAGAGCATAACCCGCAGCCCTGACAGTGCGCACCAGATCCGGCTCGTTCGGGCCATTGATTGCCTTGCGAAGCCGGCGGATATGCACGTCGATCGTGCGAATTTCCACATGGATATTCTGTCCCCAGATCCGCCGCAGAAGATCTTCCCGGGAGAAAACCTTGCGGGGATTCCGGATCAGCAGATCCAGAAGACGATATTCCGTTGGCCCCAGCGACAGCAGACGACCTGCCCGTTCAATCCTGTGGGTTTCAGGGTCCAGGGTAATATCCGCGAAAGACAACACGTCGTAAGAAGACTGGTGTCGCCGCAGCAGAGCGCGCAGGCGGGCATCTAGAGTGTCAACGCTACAGGGTTTGATCAGGTAGTCATCCGCGCCTGTATCCAGCCCGCGGATAGCGTCCTGCTCGCCTGACCGCGCTGTCAGAAGCAGAACCGGCAGATCCCGCAGGATCGGGTTGCTGCGAATACGCCTGCACAGATCAAGCCCCGACATTCCCGGGAGCATCCAATCCAGAACAGCTGCGTCTGGACGCGCCGTTTCGAGGAACTGAAGTGCGGTCTCAGCGTCGGCCGCAGATTCGACACGATAACCTCGTTGCTCGAGGTTATATCGCATCATCAGGAGCAAAGCGGGATCGTCCTCGACAACGAGGATAAGGCCTTTTGCCCTGATTTGGGTGCTTCCGCTCACCGGTCTGGCTGCTCTGAAGCAGTATCGGCAGTTGCTGGAGCACCGCGCGGACGAACGGCTGGCAGGTTGTCTCCCGTCACTGCGTAGAACACGCGCTCGGCGATATTGGTCGCGTGATCACCAATCCGTTCGAGATTCTTTGCAATGAACAGAAGCTCCGTGCAGGCACGGATGTTTCGTGGATCTTCCATCATGTACGTCACGAGTTCGCGGAACAGCGCGGTGTAGTACTCATCAACCGCGCGGTCTGCGTGCCAGACTTCCATGGCCCGATTGGAATCCTGCTGCGTGATCGCATCGATAGACCGGCGCAGATTGTCCTGCACCAAACGCCCCATGCTCCGCAGACCCGAGAGCGAAATCTGCCCGTCAGCGCCGCGAATACGAAGGGACCGACGCGCGATAGACGAAGCATAATCGCCAATACGCTCCAGATCGCCGGTGATTTTCAGCGCCGCAACGATCTCGCGCAGATCGCTGGCCATCGGGCTTCGCAGAGCCAAGAGGCGAATGGCGAGACTTTCGACTTCCCGCTCCAGCTCGTCTACGTCCGGATCTTGACGGGCCGCCGCATCCGCAGCCTCCTCATTTCGATCGGCTATGGCAGAAAGCGCCAGAGCGACCTGATTCTCTACGATGCCACCCATCTGGGACATCATGGACCGGAGCTGACCCAGCTCCTGCTCGTAGCTTTTGACGATGTGAGATCTGTCAGCCATGGCGGATTATCCAAATCTTCCGGTGATGTAGTCCTGGGTCTGCTGCTGCTTTGGATTAGTGAAGATGCGGTCTGCCGCGTCCACTTCAATCAGCCGTCCCATGTAGAAAAACGCAACCTGATCAGCACAACGTGCCGCCTGCTGCATGTTGTGCGTCACGATCGCGATCGTGAACTCTTCCTTGAGCTCGTCCAGCAGTTCTTCAATACGTGCGGTAGAGATCGGATCCAACGCGGACGTTGGCTCGTCCAACAGCAGAACTTCAGGGCGTGTCGCAATGGAACGTGCGATACAAAGCCTCTGCTGCTGACCGCCCGAGAGCCCCGCAGCCGGCGCATTCAAGCGATCCCGTACTTCGTTCCACAGGGCGACACGTGTCAGCACGTCTTGCACACGCACATCCATGTCCGCCTTGTTCAGGCGCTCATGGAGGCGCACACCGAATGCGATGTTGTCATAGATCGACATCGGGAACGGTGTCGGTTTCTGGAACACCATTCCGATCCGCGCGCGCAGGATGTTCAGGTCCAGCCCGGTTTCAAGAATATTGCGGCCGTCGAAAATCACCTCTCCCGTTGCACGCTGTCCCGGATAGAGATCGTACATACGGTTGAAAATCCGCAGAAGCGTGGACTTGCCACATCCGCTGGGGCCGATCATCGCCGTCACTTTCCGGGCGGGAAAGTCGATGCTGATATCGTGCAGGGCATGGTTCTGCCCGTAGTAGAAGTTCAGATTGCGAACGGCGAGGGCCACTTGCGGCTTGGTCTCGTTCATTTTGAAATCCTGTAAAGTCATCCGCGCCGGGCCGAAAAACGAACGGCAATATTGATGGCCAGAACACCCAGTGTCACCAGAAGAGCACCAGCCCAAGCAAGCTGTACCCAGTCGTCGTAAGATGCACCCGCATACTGGTAGATTGTCACCGGCAGGCTGGCCATGGGGTGGTTCAGGCTGAAAGACCAGTTCTGATTACCGAGTGATGTAAACAGCAGGGGAGCCGTCTCTCCACTCACACGGGCCAGAGCCAGAAGAATGCCTGTCAAAACGCCGGTTTTAGCCGAACGCAGACAGAGAAAAAGGGTAACGCGCCAGCGCGTTGCACCCAGCGCCGCTCCGGCTTCACGCATCGAGACCGGTACGAGACGCAGCATATCTTCCGTTGTGCGTACGATGATGGGTACAGCAAGAATGGCGAGCGCCACGGAACCCGCAAAAGCAGAGAAGTGACCGAAAGGCGCCACCAGAACCTGATAGACGAACAGCCCCACGAGAATGGATGGAACAGACATCAGCACATCAGAAACAAAGCGCACGCACGAGGCAAAACGGTTCTGCTTGGAGCCATACTCGGACAGATAGATGCCGCAACCCAGCCCTAGCGGGGTTGCCATAACAAGCGCCAAAGCCGTCTGAATCACGCTACCAAGAATAGCGTTTGCCAGCCCGCCTCCAGAGCCTGGTGGACCCATGGGCTTGAAAAGAGCCCCTGCCGACAGACCAACGATACCGCGTGCCAGAAGCGTCCAGAGAATGGACGTCAGAACCAGCACGAGAATTCCCGCCGCAATCATGCCCAGAATAGTCGCGACACGATCTTTCCGGCGACGACGCGCGCCACAAGGATTGGGAGCCCAGCCGGGAGAAAGCGTAGTCATATTGCTCATTTGCTATCCCCTCTCAGCATCCGGGCCAGAGACAGACTGGCAAACGACAGCAGCATGAGAATGAAACCCAGTGCCAGCAAAGAAGACAGGCGAAGCGACCCGGCCGGGCTTTCCGGAAACTGCAGTGCAATGAGAGAGGCCACGGTACTTCGGGGGGCAAACAAAGACCAGCCGACGGCTGTCACGTTTCCGATCACGAATGTCACGGCCATGGTCTCACCCAGAGCACGCCCCATACCCAGAACAATTGCGCCGATCATGCCCGACCGGGACCAGGGCACGACAACCTTCCACATCACGTCCCAACGCGTTGCCCCCAACCCGTATGCACTTTCACGAAGCATGCCTGGCATGGCGCTGAAAACATCCCGCATGACCGCCGTCATGAAAGGCGCGATCATCATCGCCAGAACAAGACCCGCGGTCATCAGGCCGGTTCCGAAAGGCGCACCATGGATCAGCATATTAATACCGGGAACATGCCGGAAGTGGTGCATCATAAAGGGCTGAACATGCCGCGCCATGAAAGGCACGATCGTAAAGAAGCCCCACATACCAAAAATGATGGACGGCACTGCTGCCAGAAGCTGAACAGCCGTTCCGACAATTGCCGAAATTTTTGGAGGAGCGATGGCCGTCAGCCAGAAGGCCGTTCCAAATGCCAGTGGTGTCGCAATCAGCACACCAATCAGAGTGCTGATGATTGTACCAAACAGAGGAGCCCAGGCGCCGTATTCGTTGGAAACCGGATTCCAGACATCCCGAAACGCAAACCCAAGACCAAATGTCTTGAAAGCGTCCTGGCCACCAACACCCATCAGCACAACAAGGCCACCGAGGACAATCAGGACCAGCAGAGAGCATCCACCGACGACCGCCTGAAATGCGGTATCTGCGTTACTCCGCTTTTCCGTATGTTCGGAAACGGAAACCTTTTCGGGTTGCCTGGCTGGGGCAAGTGTCATGCGTCAAAGGCTCTGGCTGTGATAACTGGTGCACACTGACGACAGATGCCGCCACTTCCCGTGCATTAGCCGTCCCAACCAAGAAGGACAACCGGCCGGGGCCAAGCAGGGCATGAAAGATTTATGTCACTCGCGACACATTTTTTTTGGTCGATCCGAAATCAGATCACCAAGACCCGTTTCGGCAATTGTTTTAACATGTCAGAAAGTAGGTCTTAATTTTGTCTTTCGGTAAATTGCGAAGGCATAGGAACGGAGCAGGAAACCAGTGGCGTTGAAGCAATCACTCCCAACGACGTTCGGCCCATTTACTGGACATCTTGATCAGTTCGAAAATGGCAATGCTCGCGGCTGGGCGTTAGATAGTCGCGGGCAGGGATCAGTTCTACTTCACGTTTTAATCGACCAACAAGAGGTCCTACAGATTGTATGCGACCAAGAGCGACCAGACGTTCAGTCCGCTCTTCAGTTACAAACACCAAAAGTCGGGTTCAATTTTTCTGTTCCAGAAAAATTCATGGACGGAAAGCGTCACGAATTTTCCATCCGTTTTCCTGATCGCTCAGCTCTTCCGTTAACCAGCCCGTCGACCCCGGACATCCCTCCCTCTGCCATCATCCACTTTTCCGAAAAATCTTTACCTCAATATCAAAGTTACGTTGACGGCGTGAAGCAAGGCGCGCTTCGGGGCTGGATTCTCTGCTCTGACAAACCGGGCGCCGAACAGCACGGTCGATGCATGATCTCCGTCATTGTTGACGGTGTTCCAATAGCACAAACCAGAGCAGATCGATATCGAGGAGATGTCGCAGCTGTCTTGGGATGCGATCCGAACTGTGGTTTCGAAATTCCCATTCCTCAACGTCTGCGGGGAAGCGCGCCGCACAAATTCCAGGTCGTCACCCTCCCAGACCGAACCGAGTTGAACGGAAGTCCTTTTATCACGTCCCTCGCCGACGACGCTTTGGAGACACGCCTCGTTGACCTTCTGGAAACCATAGACGGGCTTCACCGGAAGCTTTCTGAATTACGTCAGGAAGTCAGGGATCTTATTCCAAGACGCGGCTATAACCTAGGCGACTACAATCGCTGGGCACATAAGTATTATCCTCTTTTGAGAGAGCGCGTCGCCAAGCAGCGTCAACTTCAGGGTAGCACCCGCACTGAACCTCTGGTGTCCATTCTTTGTCCGACCTATCGACCCTTAAAAAGCGACTTTGAAGCAGCCCTCAATTCAGTCCTGTCTCAGACCTACTCGAATTGGGAACTCATCATCGTCGATGATGCCGGAAAATGTGCGCAGACGACTGCCGTCATTGAGCAGTTCTGCAAAGCAGACCAGCGCATCCGCGCTGTGCCTCTCGAGAAAAATGCAGGCATTTCGGGCGCTACAAATGCAGGAATGGATGCTGCTCAAGGCGACTATGTGGTCTTTTTTGACCATGATGACCTCATGGTCGATGTCGCCGTTGAAGTGATGGTTCATGCGGCTTTGGAGACAGGGGCCAAGCTACTTTATTCGGACGAAGACAAGATCGACCAAGCCGGATATTTCCTGGAACCTAACCTCAAACCCGATTTCAATTATCGTTATCTTCTGGGCTGCAACTATATCTGTCACCTGACGATGGTTGAAGCAGAAACCATGCGTAAAATCGGCCACCTGAAGTCCGACTATGATGGCGCGCAGGACCACGATTTCGTTCTGCGGGCGACGGAAATCCTGTCGCCTTCAGAAATTCATCACGTTCCCGAAGTTCTCTATCACTGGCGTAAAACACCCAATTCCACAGCCGTTAATGTCGCCAACAAGACCTATGCCATCGAAGCAGGCGTCCGGTGTGTGCATGACCATCTCAAACGCCGAAAGATCAAAGCCAAAGTCTCTTCAATTCGAGGGCTCACGCTCTATGGCGTTGAGTGGCTGACCAAAAAAGCCCCAAAAGTCACCATTATCATTCCGTTCAAAGATCAGGTTGAAACCACGCGTCAGTGTGTTGATGCCCTCCTCAATAAAACCGCATACAAAAATTTTGATATTATTCTGGTCAACAACTGGTCAGTCGAGGATGAGACGATTGAGTTCATCAGCGAGATACAGAAGCACCCGCATGTGTCAGTCCTGACGGTTGAGGAACCCTTTAATTATTCACGCCTCAACAACCTTGCTGTTGAACAGACCAGTGCTGACTATCTGATGTTCATGAACAACGATGTTTTCGTTGAACATTCCAACTGGCTTCATCTTGCCATCGGAGAAGCCCTCGCCGCGCCAGATATCGGAGCAGTCGGCGCCAAGCTCCTCTATCCGAACGATACGATCCAGCATGCAGGCGTGATCGTCGGGCCTGCGGGCATTGGCGCTCATGTTCACCGCGGTGATCCACTGACGGAATATGGTTATATTGGACGCACCATGCTTTCACATGAAGTCACGGCCGTCACGGCAGCAGCCATGCTGGTCCGGTCAGACGTTTTTCATGAAGTCGGCGGTTTCGACGAGAAAGAATTGACCGTCGCTTATAACGACGTCGATCTTTGCCTGAAAATTCGCGATGCGGGTTATCGGATCATCTTCTCTGCAGAAGTGGTGGCCTATCATCATGAGAGCCTGTCCCGGGGCAGCGATGATCGCCCAGAACATGAAGCCCGCTTCTTTCATGAAACTCAGACCATGCTGGCCCGTTGGAGTGACAACCCACTTTTCGAACGGGATCCGTCATATCCTCGCTACTTTACGGTAGATCAACAGCCATTTTTCGATCTTGTGGACCCGGAAACACTGTGAAACCAAATTGAGGTTTCGGCGTTTATCCGGATAACGAACCCTCTTGCAGGAGACCTATCATGGCCACCAAGTCCAATCGCCATGTCACGCAGAACGACACAGCGGACAACACGAAGAGCGTTTCGATCGAAACGCTTAACGCCCGTCTGGCCGATTTGATTGATCTTGCCCTGATCACCAAGCAGGCACACTGGAACCTTAAGGGACCGCAGTTCATCGGTGTCCACGAAATGCTGGACGGCTTCCGTACCAGCATTGACGATTTTGTAGACACAACAGCAGAGCGTGCAACGCAGCTCGGCGGCACGGCGTACGGTACTGTGCAGGATGTTTCCAAGAATTCATCTTGCAAGCCATATCCGACCGACATCTACCGGGTTGCGGACCATATTGCAGCTCTGATTGATCGCTACGCCACTGTTGCAAACAACGTGCGTGAAGCCATCAAGATCACGGATGAAGCAGGCGACGATGATACGTCCGACCTTTTCACCGAGGTTTCCCGCGGTCTGGACAAGCACCTGTGGTTCCTGGAAGCCCACGTACAGGAGCCGACCGGCCAAATGCGTGATGGTGATCACGAAGGCAAGCGCGCTTAATACGCGCATGCATTACTGTGCCTGAAAACGGAGCGGTCTTATGCCGCTCCGTTTTTTATTGTGGCACTTGCTCCTCAACAATATCGCGATTACCAATAAAGGAACAAAAGGCGCCGCCTGAGGTGAGCCTTGATCACGACTTTCCTGAAGCGGGACAATGGGCATGACTTCCGAAGATCAAACAACACACCAAGACAGCACAGCTTGGGATCTGTCCGAATGGGAAGCCTTGAGAGAAGAAGAGACAACAAAGGAAGATGCCTCTGAAATTGAGGAAAACACCGAGCTTCAAGAAAAAACAATAAATCCCCATCTACAAGATATGCAGGAGCTCCCTGATCCAGAAGCATCTGCCTATTTAGCACAGCATGGCTCCAATACTCTCGAGGATGCTTTTGCAATTGCAAATATTTTACATACTAATCGATGTGTAGCTGAGGCAGCAATATTCTATCAGCGTGCATTTGAACTGCATTCCAAGTCACCGACCCAATATCCTCAAGCGCAGTCTCTTCTGCAAGCTAGACTAATTTGCCTCTTGAAGGCCGGTCAAACTGTACCCGAAGCCGAACTTCTGGAACTACGCGGCCTCAATATTCCCTTTGCCAATTATATTGAGGGTACTGCCCAAGCATGGCGTGGAATCCCTAGCAGAGAAGCGCTAAGCACTATCAGTAATGCTTATGATGAATTTCATACGGGCGAAGAAATTGATTGTATAAATCTGGAAATATCTCTTCAGTCTACACCATCCTTGCTTGAAGCTTCCGAAAAGATCGACAACAAGTATAATCGCATCCCTCAAAATATTTTTCTCTATTGGGACGTAAATCCACCATCTGAAATTCAAGAAAATTTTGAATATCACAAAAATCTCTCAAATTTCGATGTTCGGATTTTCAATAAAGATGACGCTGCAGAATGGCTTTACAGCAATTTTGGCATTGAAGCGCGCACTCTATTCCTTAATGCCCGCCACCCAGCAGAGGCGGCTGACTTCCTACGGGTCCACGTTATCCAATTACTTGGCGGCTGGTGGATAGACGCAGACATCCGAATAAAAAATAACGAGACTTTGGAATTTATGACCCGTCGAAGCGCGGGATCAACATTCTTTCTTACCAATAATCATTTTGTTCATAATGATTTTTTTGGCTCAGTCGCTAATAGTGATGTCCTGACGGACTGCCTGCTTTCGCTGTATCGAAATAGCTATCTTCATCAAGGACTTCTGATCGCCTATAAAACAGGTCCAGGTATCTTTAACCGTGCCTTGAACCGTATTGCGCATCGGTCCCTTCAGGGCCAACCGCCAGCAAAATCCATCGAAGTCTTTAATCACGTTGTTTTTAATGAGCTAATCGAAGAATTCGAAACTCCTTACAAGCTTCATCTTCCAGCCTGGCGCACAGCTTAAATTTTTAACCGGCTCGGAGCGATAGCTCTCGGGCCAACGACCATTTAGAGACAACGTTGCAGATGTTCTCTTGCAAAGCGAAAAGCGTCCGCCTCAGGGGATAATGTTTCTTCTTCGACAACTTCACTTTCAACTGTTGCATGATTTGAAGCAATAGACTTGAGCGGTCGCGCCATCCCTTCAAGGGCTAGCATCAGAAATTTCCGGAAATCTTCTTTTCCCAACGGGGCAGGTACTTTGCCTCGTTCACGCTGTACAATCCAGCCGCCCGTTAATGTCTGCAAGCTACCCCAGCCATTTTCTACATCACCTAGAGCACGCTCTTTCAAGGTTTCGACGGTCGCCTTGGCCAGATCTTGAATCTCGTCACTGGTCATGCGCTGAGGAGCCAGCGTTGCGTCTTTCTTGATGACCCAGCCCTCAACCAAAACTGCAAGGCCGGGAAGCATTTCGCCAGACATAGAATTTTCTCCCTCCTGCCCCCGAATCTATTATTTCGGAGGGTTGGCGCCATTTTATTAGCTTTGGAAAATAGCATGCCTGAGGATCACAGGAAATGTGAGTTGCGCGTCTTAGATATAATCAAATTGAAGATCCTATTGCGCCTGGCTTCAGAGTAGTCCTATCTGCAAGGAGACAAAGCTACGGATTAGCTCACACATTTGCGCAAGTGGTATTGATGACTGAGAATATTGACCATGAATCCGATAATGCCCCGTCCATCACAGTGGCAACCCTCGCAGGTGACGGACAGGCTGTCGCATATTTCGAGAAACATGGCGCAGATACGGTAGAGCATTCATTTGCAATCGCAAATATTCTTCATATCCATAGCAACGTTAAAGAAGCTTCGTTTTTCTATAAACGTGCCCTGGACCTGCATAGTAAGAGTCAAACAGAATATCCCTTACCACAATCATTACTACAAGTTCGCCTTTTATGCCTCCTTAAGGCTGGTGAAGCGCTTCCAGAAGAAGAAATACTAGAATTAGAACAATATTCATTTCCACAGGCAAACTATATCCGCGGGATTCGATCTGCATGGCGTGAGAATAATTTCGATGAAAGCCTGAAACTGATCGGAAACTGCTTTGAGGAGTTTCACTCAGGCGAAGAAATCGATCGACTCTATCTTGAAATCGCTCTCCGCTGGATCCGCTCTTTTGGTGAAGATGGCTTTCCAAAGTCGTCGCCTCAAATACCCCATCACCTCTACATGTACTGGGACGCGAACCCGCCCGTAGAGATCAGCAAGAATATTGAATATCACCAGAACATGCTGGGAGATCGCTTTACGATCTTCACGCGGGAAACAGCTACCAAGTGGTTATACGACCACTACGGCAAGGAAGCATCCGATCTTTTCCAGCAAGTCCGCCATCCGGCAGAAGGCGCTGATCTCTTGCGCTTGCACGTCATTTTGGCAAAAGGCGGCTGGTGGATTGATGCAGACCTGCGCATCAAGTCTAATGAAGAATGGAATACCCTCGTCACCATTCCAACGACTTGCCAGCTATTCACTACCGGTAACTACGTCCTACACAACGATTTCTTTGGAGCGACCGCCTCTCACCCGGTCATTGCCAATGCCCTCATGACCGCTTGGGCTAACATGTTCCGCCACCCAGGCCTGTACATTGCCTTCAAGACCGGTCCGGGCGTTCTAAACCGTGCCGTGAGCCGGGCACTCTTCCAGAGCCTGGAACTCAAGGCACAGCTTCCCGTGCTTCGGATAGATAACCAAGCCCGTTTCAATGACTTCGTTGAAGAGTATGAAGTGCATTACAAAGGTAATGCATCCTGGCACAGCCAGTAAAAAAACTGGCTGTATCGTCAGCGGTGATGCCCGCTGACGATTTCCTGCACCAGAGCGTCATAACGCTTCAGGTAACCTTGCAAACACAACTCAGCTTCAGCATAGCGGCGCGCATCCTGCCCCAGACGACGCGCCTGCTTGCGGTCTTCGAGCAGTTCCAGAACAACATCCGCAATACGATCCGGTTCAAGGAACGGTACTAGCCGCCCTGTCAGGCCATCTGTGATAAACTCGCTGACAGGCGCTGTATCACTTCCAACAATCGGACAGCCTGTTGCCATGGCTTCTCTCAGGGACCAGGACGCAACAAATGGATATGTCAGGTAAAGATGCGCGTCTGAGCGCTTCAACAGGGCTCGGAAATCGTCATAGGCAACCTTGCCGACGAAATGGATTCTGTTGAGGTCCAGCTGGCCCTCGAGCTCCTTGAGCATGATATCGCGCCAGTTTCCCCGTCCCGGCGGAGGAGCGCCATAGCTTACCTGATCACCACCTACCATGATGATATGGGCATCTTTACGTTCAGCAAGAATACGCGGTAGGGCGCGCATGACAGAGTGGAAACCACGATAGGGCTCCAGATTACGTGCAACATACGTAATAAGAGCATCCCATGGGCCGATCTTGACGCCATTAATGACAAGGTTGCGCTTGCGAGCTTGTGGCTCTGGCTTGCAAAGATCGAGGTTTACACCCTCCCGAAGAAGCGAAATTTTTTCCTGTGCCCAGGCAGGATAAGTTGATCGCTGGAACTGTGTTGGCGTCTGACCGTAGCCGTTGGTCTGGGACAGAGCTTGTAGATTGATCGAATTCTTGATTCGTACTGCAGCCGCAAGGTCCGGGCTGGACGGAAACTCGGGGTCGAACCCAACATCGTTCCGGTCGGCGTGATAGAAAAACTCGAAATATCCTAGTATCGGACACCCCGGGAAGACATCTCCAAGGTTCAGGAGCTCTCCCCAGCCATGGTGCCCGATGATGATGTCAGGCTCGTACCCCAACTGCTTGAGGGTTTTAGCCGCTGTGGCAACGGCTTCTGCTCGGAGTATCCCGTATTCAAATTCTCTGAGATGCGGATGCGTGGATAAGGAAGGCAAACGAGGCACCCGATAGATGACGCGCCTGACTCCAGGCACCTCACCCGCATTTGCCTCGGAAATAAAAACGATCTCATGGCCACCCTGTTCATGCAGGTGACGCACGAAATGTAAGAACTGGCCGGGAAAATTCTGATGAACAAAAAGGAAACGCACACCAAATCCCGGCTGCTGGAGAAGATCTAGCCCCTAAGAGGTCTAAATAACAAAAGACCTCAGGTGCCGTACGAAGCGACCCTTGTCATTTGCAAGAGCCCGTAGAGGCTTTTCACTCCGGGGAGTGAGCAGCCTCTATTCAGTCTGCAGAGCTTGCCTTGCGTTTGGCAGGCGTCTTGGTTGTTTTTGTAGCCTTGCTCGCAGCAGCCTTTGCCGGTGCCTTCACCGGAGCCGCTGCAGCCGCATCATTCGGAAGAATTTCAAGCAAAAACGCCTCAAGCGGAGCAAGGCTGTCTGCTTCAAGTGCATCTGTCCCGTCTACAGGGCCCAGACGCGTGCCATCCGTGAACGTGGAAGACAGGCGCACGTGATGCGTCTGCGCTGACTCACCCTTCAACCGCACGCGCAGTCCGAGAATTGGCAGTGCCATTCCACGGGAACCACAGTACTGGCCGCCTTCGGACCAAGGGGAAAGCCACCCCTTACCGAGAACAGCCTGATATTCGATGTCGGACGTCGGAATACTGGTTTTGGGAGCGATGGCAAAACCTTCGATCCACGCCTGACTGCCCGGCGTGCCCATCCACTCTCCGATCGGAGCAGCGACGTCGCCCTGACGCTGAACATGGGCAGAAATCTCTGCCACGCCTGCTGCTGCCGGTGCAGGAGCCGCTGCAGATTCGGCCGCAGCAACGGCGGCAGGAGCTGTCGACGTAGGACCGGCGAGCTGAGCAACCTGAATTTTGGGAGCTTCAGCCTGGCTATTCGGCTCCTGATACGTCGTCACCAGAACAGCAGCAGGGCCACGCGTCACGCGGACCAAAGCAGCACCACTGGATGCACCGATCCAGCCATCTTCCTCAAAGGTGCTGACTGTTACGATGCCGGCGGGCGTCCCGGGTGCGCGGGAGATACGGACGCCAGGCAGACCGGCAGGACCCGGTGCAGGTTGCCCGGCGGCATGGAAGATGCAGAAGATACCTGCATCCAGCACCATCATGTGAGCACCAGCCTTGAGGTCAATGACCCGATTCTGCGTTGGTGCTTCAGCCGTCTTTGACATTCCCTACTCCACTTGTTCCCGTCTATCGGGAGGAAAAAAATCTTCAGGTCCGCGCTACACCAGACACTCCATAACTGGAGGACCAGTCTATGAGCTGTCTTCAGGAAGGATGATCTGTTCTGTTCCTGTTTTATATTTTACTCTTTCCAGTCGAAGCGTAAACCCGTTCATCTCAACTTCCCTCGCGCCAGCAACGCAAAATAAAAGCCAGCATTAACTCAACAGGCATACCCAAAGGCATGACGCCCCCGCGACCACTACGTTTCACACGCTCTGACTGCGCACCGATATCGAAGCACACCACAGGCAAGCCGCTTTTCCATAATAACCCCAATGCATAGCACCAGGTTTCAGGCGCAATAGAAGGAATAAAGCCTATATCGGCATATTGCTTCTGAACAAGGCTAACAGCCTCATCCTCCCGGTATTCTCCTGTAACTCGGACGCCAGCCGCAATTAAAGCTTCATCATCCGGCGTATGCCCCACAAGTATCAGCTCAATCTGGACCGGCATTCTTGCAACATGATGGGCCATTGCCAGAACAACGTCATAGCCTTTCCATTGGCTCAACCCACCGACAATACAGATTCGCAATGGACGGCCTGGCACAATCATTGTCTTTTCAGGCAGATTGGCCAGCAGAGCGACATCGTCTTCCAGTGGCGTGACACGGAAATCCATACCAGGAAAATGGCGTGACATGCGCTGTGCAGTATCTCGTGATGGCACTAGTAATTGCCCTGCGTCACGAAACTCCCGGTCAGAACGCTCAATCAACTCGGGGACTGTTATACTTTCCCCGAGATAGCCTCCCCAGCGTGCAACACAGGCTTCACATCCAGCGACATCCGGTTCCCCGCAATATCGACCATCTCCATTGAGCAACGAAATACGGGGACAAAACCAGATATGATCATGAATGAAGATATCATACGGAACGTTCAGCGCTTGATGCAGCGTCCGAATGCAGGGGGCATGACCGACAAGGTGATGCCATTCCACTTTCTGCACACCAAACCGAGACAGAACATCCACAAGAAATGGGAGTTCTTCCGGCAGCCTGAACTTCAGATTGGGGAAAGTCTTCGTCTCGTCCGACAAACACTCTAGCAGGCAGCCCTGCTCCGTCGGCCGCACCCCGAGAGGCAAGAGGCCCCGTCGCTCAAAGTCGACTGCTCTGTGATGAACAGCACGTCCTACGCCACCGCCCGCGTCATGTTGAATAAGTAAGATTGACGGCCGGTTACTTCGGCGTTGCGCAAGACGATCCACATCCAGCGTTCTGCGAAGCTTCAAAAGCGGGTCAGACTTCAGAAAAGCAGCAACTAACGCGTCATATCCGGGATGCAGGGCATTCAGAATATCAAGGTTTCGCGCCATCAGCGCCTTGCGGCTGCTTCCGAAAGACACTGACCCCACATGAGCGACATACACATCAGGTGCAGGCAAATGACGAAAACCCAGAGCCGACGCTCGCAGGCAGAAGTCGTTTTCCTCCCCGTATCCCTGGCCAAACAGATCTTCGCGAAAGAAGCCTGTTTCAGCCAGACATTCCGCCGTAATGGCCATGCAAAAGCCGTTGCCCGTCGGAAGATCTATCTGGGCGGCATCCATGGAAAACTGACGCGCGCACAAACGATCCAGCTCTCTGGCCTCAGCTTTGGCAGGGACGTCGTTCGTCTGGTCAACTGCGGGATAGGACAGGATACTGGCATCGTTTGAAAAGGGTGTGAGTGTGCCAACATCCGTCGTGGTCAGACGAGCGCGCAAACGCTCGACCCATCCCGGAAACACAATGGTATCGCTGTTCAGGAGAATAATATCCCGGCCAGACCCTGCTCGCATTCCATCATTCGCGGAGGTGGGGAAACCAAGATTGCAGGCGTGGCGAAGGAGAGTAATCTTCCCTTTTAAAGCAAGATCATCCAAAGCCGCGGCCAAGGCAGGTTCTGGTGTGGCATCGTCCACCACAATGACATCAACATCCGCAGGGACGGTTTTCAATACACTTTGCAGACAGGCGAGCGTCCCTGCTTTGTCACGATAGACCGGAATGACAATCGCGCATCCGGGGCTTACCCGATCACAAGCCGGACGGTGGCTCCACGGCACGACCGGAACGGGGGACAGACGCGCTGGAAGATCATTATGTCCTCCCAGGAGCTGACCGATCATCGGATCAACTGGCGCACCGGACAACGGCCTCCCATGTTCATCCTCGACCATTAGAAGGCCGTTGTCCCCAGCTGGCAGCGTATTCCCTGGAATGGCAAAGACACGAGGCCTTGAGAGGGGAACGTCACTATCCA
The DNA here is from genome assembly GCF_018812105.1 of Gluconobacter sp. P1D12_c. Taxonomy (NCBI): domain Bacteria; kingdom Pseudomonadati; phylum Pseudomonadota; class Alphaproteobacteria; order Acetobacterales; family Acetobacteraceae; genus Gluconobacter; species Gluconobacter sp. P1D12_c. The sequence continues at coordinate 159,225 of NZ_JACSIQ010000007.1, read as the reverse complement.
CGTTCGTCGCCAGTGCCGGAACCTGCAAAACGTCTCCGTCCCAAAGTCGGAGAGACGGCACGTGATCAGGCTCGGCCGGATACCAGATCCAACCGTCCAGACCGCTGGCCGTTGCCTGCACAAGGGACTCACAGCGCGTTAATGCCTGAATGTCGATCGGACTTCCCAGAACATGCTTTCGCCCTGACCGAACTTCCAGACGGCGGCCCTTCTGCCACCCGTCAGGTAAAGTGTGACACCCACTGACCCCGCGTCCAACAACCACACCATCCAGAAAAACACGACAGATTCCAGACGTCTGAACGTCAACCCACCCCCCATTTGAAGCCGTGCACCAGCCCGCCAGTCCACTCTGTATTGAGAGCTGCGTCGCAAGGTCCCTAAGCTCTGGCAGGATGTGAAAACGTGACAGGGTTTGCCCCATACGGGGCGCCGCTTCTTCTGTCCGGTTTTGTCTGACCAGACACACGACTGACAGGAAGGCGGCCTCACGCAGTCCAAAGACGTAATACAACTGCTCCATACGAGTGAGACATTCAGCAACCCGGCCTACCTGCAAATAAGCCAGCGCCAGAGCCCATGTCACATTCGGGCTCTGACGGGCCATGCGCTCGGCCCGTTCAAGCCAGAAGAGGCCATCCTGCAAACGCCCGGTCTGCATTGCCTCCTGACCACGCCTGAAAGCCGTCTGCGCCCGGGCGTTCATGACCTGCCGCCACTCGGCCCTCTCCTGATCTGTAACTTCGTGACCGTACCCACCAAAAGCCGCGCGGGAGGTCGTACCGGTCAGATCTGGACGCTCTTTGTCAGAAGACACGTAAAATCAATCGTCCTCGTCGGCGCGGGCATCATCGAGATTAATAAGTTCGGCTTCAGCGTCCTGAATGCCTTGAGCCTTGGCGCGTTCCAGCCAGCTCCGTCCCTCAACGAGGTCCGTCACACCCGCAATGCCACGCACCAGATATCGGCCCAACATCAGCTGCGCCAGGCCATTTCCCCGCTGGGCCGCCTTTCGAAACCATTTCTGTGCGTCTGATCGGTTCTCTTCAACGTCATGACCCCCGCCATACATTGCAGCCAATGAGAACATTGCGTCTGTATTTCCGCTGTCTGCTGCTGCCTGGTAAAGGCTCAGAGCCCGTGCATGGTCACGCCGACCATTGATCTGCCCCGTTACCAGAAGCTGCGCAACGGCGACCTGAGCTTCAGCCATACCCGCATCGGCGGCTTTTTCCATCCAATGCATTGCCTGTGTCGGGTCAGGCTGAACTCCGCGCCCTTCCAACAACATTCGTCCGTACCAGAACTGCGCATTTACAACGCCATCTGTGGCTTTCTGCATCCAGCGGGCTGCTTCCGCTGCATCCTTCGTGCTGCCGACCCCTTCCGCAAAGCATACGCCCAGATTAAACGCACCAACCAGGTCACCCTTTTCAGCGGCGCGCTCGAAACGTTCCTTGAGGGCCTGCTTCTGATCATCTGTCGCAGACGCGCCCGTCAAAATCAGATTGCCAAAATCAGCATCGGCATGGTGGTCTCCGGATTCTGAGGCCACACGAAACCAGTGCGTCGCTACATCCGGATCTCGGTGGACGCCATTCCCAGTCAGGTAAAGCAACCCAAGGGCGCGGGCTGCCCCACCATGTTTCTGCTCTGCAGCCAACCGGTACCAGCTCGCCGCCTCCATAAGATTGGGTGGCAGTTCTCCGCCCTTAGCATAAAGGTCCCCCAAGAGCGCAGCAGACTCTGCATCTCCGTTCAGGGCAGCACGGCGCAACCAGGTTTCAGCACGCCCATAGTGCTGCTCAACACCAACGCCTTCCAGCAAAAACAGGCCGTAACGTGCCTGTGCGCCGACGATATTGCGCTCAGCAGCCTGACGGTAGTAGCGGGCTGCAGCGCCCATATCCTGTGGAACACCTGCACCGGCTTCACTCATGCGACCAAGAATGTCGAATGCAGTGCCTAAGCCGCCCTTGGTTGCCTCTTTCAAATGGGATGCAGCAATCTTCCGGGCATCCTCCGTCTCTGCTGAATGTAAAATAGCCAGTGCCAGCCCCAGATGGCCCTGAGAGCACCCGGCTGCAGCAGACTGTTCGTACAAAGCACGAGCCCGAGGAAGATCTCGTAGGTCTTCCGGACCATTTGTAAGAATATAGCCCAGCAAAGCTTGAGCATCGGCCGAACCCGCATCTGCGGCGACCTGCGCCCAGTGACGGCCCTGATGAAAATCAGGATGCCTTTCTCCAGAGACGGGGCGGGCAGAAAGATCCAGCCCTGCCGTTTGTGCCCGGATTTCGAAGCCTTCAGGAAGACCAACGGTATAAAGCGTGGCCAGCACAAAAGTCGCTTCGACATGACCGGCTTCCGCAGCGCCCAGAATCCAGCGAGCACCTTCTTCCAGGCTGGGGGGAACACCAGCTCCGTCCAGATAGGCCCGCCCGACGCGAAAGGACGCCTCCATGTCGCCTTGAGCCGCCATACGGCTCAACAGAGCGAAACCACGAACGGTTTCCCCCGTCTCCATCAAATGGATCGCCTGTTCCAGCTTTCCTTTGGAAGAGAGGAGAGACGTAATGCGGCGCTTGAATGTCATGTTGCTCAACTCGGGTACGGCAAAAATGTAAAACGCCCGGACGGGCCGGGCGTTTTCTCAGCCTTATGGCTCTCTCATACCCTCTGTCAGGGTCGGGGTTAGACGACTGAAGAGGTATTGGAGAATGGTCCGTTTTCCAACGTCAATATCAGCTGTCGTCGGAACACCAGGTGCCGGATGGAAGAAATCTGGCTGCCCGTGGAGCGTGTAACGATCAATCCGGAGACGGACCCGGTAATAGACGTCATCACTGGCGCCACCGGAAACCGCACTGGCATCACCTCCCGCTCCAGCGCTGGACTTATCGAAGGAGTCTGCGCTGATCACCCGCACAGTTGCCTCAGCTCCGCCGTATTGGGTGAAAGGAAATGCAGCAAACTTTACGAGAGCATGATCACCGATTTTGATGAAGGCCGCGTCAGAGGCGCGAACCACTGATTCCATCTCAACGCCATACCCCGTGGGGACAAGCGTCATGAACTGACCAGCCGACTGAAGGACAGAGCCAATGGATGCCTTCGCAATCGTAAGGACAACGCCATCTTCCGGTGCCTTCAGCAGAATCAGGTCCTGCCGCAGACGGGCTTTCTCGTAGGAGCTGTTGTATTCATCAAGATGATGCTGGGTCTCGGTCAAGGTCGTGTAGACCTGCGCCTTCCAGTTCTCGATGTAGCTGTCGCGTTCCGCTCGCATGGCCGCGAGCTTGTTTTCGGCAGAATTGGCATTCTGCTGGGCAGAAATTTCGGCCCGCTCCGCTTCCATCATGTCGTTCTGCGCGGCAAGGGTGGAGAGACGTGACCCAACTTGGTCCGCCTGCTCATGCTGGCGCATCTTCAGAACTTCATCGGCCACACGCATCTTGCTGGCATACATGGCCGCATTGGCACGATATCCCTGCATATCACTTTGCAGGCCGGCAATCTGCTGATCGTAATTCTGGATATGAGCACGATACTCATTACGGCGCCGCAAGAAAGCCGCGCCCTGTCGAACGGATGCAGGATTTGACGTATCAACATGGTAATCCTGATCGTCAGCTTCCGCTTTCAGACGATCCAGTTCAGCCTGATACGAATCTCGCTGATCGGCCATGTTGGTCATGTCAGCTTTCGTGATGGTTGGATCCAGATGTGCGAGCACCTGCCCTTTCTTCACAAAATCGCCGACCTGAACATCAATCGAATGAACAATGGACGTTTCCAACGGCTGAACAACAATGGTCGGCTGGGTAGAAACCAGACGCCCCGTAGTACTGACAATTCGATTAAGCGGAAACAAAGCCATTCCTGCCAGACACGCGAGGAACAGGCCTCCAATCAGCCAGATTGTATAACGAGCAGATGCCGTGGCGGGCAGATTGACCAGCCCACCCGTCGGAGAATGAAACTCCAGTAGGGCTATAGGCATGCCCTGTGGAGCGAACGGATCTGTTGCCGTCCGCGGCACGTGGCTGGTGAAGTTTTCACTACCATTCTCTTCAGGAGACTGGTCATTGTTCGTGATCATGTCGGAGGAGCTCATGTCTTATTCTCCTTCGGCCAGTTGGTCTGCATCATCGGGAGACGCCGAACCATTCATATGACGGTTCTGCTGCATCCAGAGTGTGCGATAGATTTCACAACGTTCCAGAAGAACATGATGCGGTGCGATATCCATGAGCTTGCCTCTGTCCATCACAGCGATCTGATGACAGTTCACAAGGGAAGAAAGGCGATGGGAAACGATCACCATCGTGCGCCCCTTGCCAATCCGCTGAAGATTGGCATTTACCAATGCTTCGGATTCTGGATCGAGCGCTGAAGTCGCTTCATCCAGAATCATCAGTTTCGGATCACAAATAACAGCACGGGCAATTGCCAGTCTCTGTCGCTGACCACCAGAGATATTGGTGGAGCCTTCTTCAATCCAGGTATCATACCCGGCCGGCATTCTTTCGATAAATTCCTCAGCTCCCGCGAGACGAGCAGCACGCACGACATCATCGATCGTCAGGCCAGGGCGACCTGCCGTGATGTTATCACGCACTGTTCCACGGAACAGGAAGTTATCCTGCAGAACCACACCGAAAGAACGGCGCAGATGGGTCAGATTGATTTCACGCAGGTCCACACCGTCCAGACGCAGATACCCGGTATAATTGCGGCTGACACCCTGCAAGAGCCGGGTAACAGTCGATTTACCCGAACCTGAACGTCCCACCAGCCCCAGCATGGTGCCGGCAGGAACTTCGAACGCCACATTATCCAAAGCCTTCGTAGTCGACCCCGGATAGGAAAAGTTGACGTCCATGAAGGACAGGGCCCCTTTGATCCGGGGGCGCATTCCTGTTGTCAGTGCCTTCGTTTCAGTCGGCTGGTTCAGAACCGCACCGGCTTCATGCAAAGAAACCGTCACTTCGTTGATGGCCTCCATCAACTTTGCCAACCCCACCAGAGGTGACGCGACACGTCCACCCAACATCATGAAGCCTGCGAGAGCACCGGCCTGCATGTTGCTTGCATTGGTTAATACAAGATACGCACCAACAAGGATCACACCACGGTTGATGAACGCATCAAACGGCATGACAAGCGTCTGCGGCCAGTTGGACATACGTCCCGCTGCCAGCTTCCAGCGAACCACATCAGCGGTTTTCTGATCCCACTCTTCGCGGCGGGTCGATTCCAGCGCAAGGGTCTTGACGGTTCGGATACCGGCGACCGTCTCATAGAGGGTCGATCCACGATTCATTTCAGCGCGGATCTGCCGCCCCATAACGCGCGTCACAGCGGGGAGGAAAAGAACCACGATCAGGCCGATACAACCTGCAGAGGCGAGGGTCAGCCACGCAAGTGTCGAACTCAGCAGGAACAGAACCGGAAGAATCACAACCAGGGTAAAGAGGTCCAACATTGTGGACATCAACTGGCCGGTGAGAAAGTCACGGACTTTGAAGACCGCAACAAAGCGCCCCAGAATTTCACCGGTCTGCTCGCGTTCATAGAATTCCAGCGGCAGGGCAAGCAGACGATTGAAAGCGTGCAGCGAAATTCTTGCATCCAGCCGGGACGAAAGGACGAGAGACAGTTCCCGCCGAGCGTACGTTAAAAGAATTTCGTAGAACGTCAGAATCAACACGAAGGACGACAACGAGACCAGCGTCGCCATGGAATGATAATTTACGACGCGATCCAGCACCTGCATAACGATCAGAGCCGGGAAGATCTGAAGAATACTCAGGATCATGGATGCGAAAGCAATGTCCCGAAGGATCTTCTTCTCTCGCATTGCCATCTTGGCAAACCAAAGCAGATCAAACCGGGCATCCGCCTCGGATTCATCGCGACGACGCTTTACAAGAAGCACATCGCCTGTCCAGACCTGCGACAGACGAAGTTCATCTACCGGGATCGGCGTATCGCCGTCCCCTCCCATCGGATCACGGAGCCAGACAACGCCCTTTTCAGGGTTTGTCGCCACCATGAGGCCGGCCGAGCCGTCCTTGAACATCAGAACAACAGGAGGAGAATTCTGGAGGCGCAAAAGATAGCGCCACTTCAGACGCATCCCCTTGGCGACAGCACCCTGTTCGTTCAGCCAGCGCGCAAGGGATGCGGGAGACGGCGTGTTCTCCCCAGGCTCCGCAGCAAAATCTCGGATATCGAGTTCAAGCCCATGAAACCGGGCTGCAGCCAAAGCGGCATATAGTCGGATGACTGCCGGGCTTACGTCCCTTCCGGGGCCAGACACGCGCTGGGTTTGATCCACGAAACGTCCTCTATGCTGTGGTCCCGCACAGGCGGCATCAAAGGCAGAAATGCCCGTTCATATTTCATGAATAGAGAATACTATCTTTTCCGTCACCTCCCCCTATCTTCCCGAATGGAAAAATCTTTACAAAATACAGTCACGCTCGGGCCGAATCTGCTTGGTTGTATATTAAAGATAAAGCCAACAACTGTTGGCTGAACTGTTGTGACCACACATGTCTGCATCCGGATGTCCTCATTTTCCGAAAAATGAGTGACCGGAAAATTTCTTGATTTCTTTTCTTTCGCCATCGGGAAACCTATCTCTCGAAGCTCTGTCACACGGGCACACTAAGGATGTTGCATGCAGATCTCACGGCACTATGCCTCCCTGCCCGAGCGCTTTTCGAGCGCATTGGCTCCCCGCCCGTTTCTCAATCCGCAACTGGTTGCCCTTAACGAACCGCTCGCCACACTTCTCGGGCTCGATTGTCATTGGCTTCACCAGAAAGAGGGTCTTGCTTTCCTGAGTCAGGGTCAGCGCCCTGACGGAGCGTCACCAGTCGCTATGGCCTATGCCGGGCATCAATTCGGGCATTTTGTTCCTTCGCTCGGGGACGGCCGCGCAATGCTGGTCGGAGAACTGACGGACAGACAGGGCAAAGTGTGGGATCTGCACCTGAAGGGATCAGGCCCTACGCCATTCTCTCGTCGGGGAGACGGTCATGCGGCTCTAGGGCCTGTGTTACGGGAGTACCTGGTCAGCGAGGCTATGGCTGCACTCGGCATTCCCACAACACGCGCGCTTGCAGCCCTCACGACAGGTGAGAACGTCGTTCGAGAGACGCTTATGCCGGGGGGCGTAATTGCACGGGTCGCCTCTACCCACGTCAGGGTCGGGACATTCCAGTTCTTCGCTGCACGCCAGGATCGGGAGGGCCTGACGCTCCTCGTGGATCATGTCATCGAACGACTCTACCCTGAGCTAGCAGACAGCCCAAACCGGGCCTTGGCGCTTTTAAATGCCGTCGTTGACCGCCAAGCTCGGCTGATTGCCCAATGGATGCTGGTCGGATTTATTCATGGCGTCATGAACACCGACAACATGTCCATTGCCGGAGAAACGATCGACTTTGGCCCCTGCGCTTTCCTTGATAGCTACGACCCCGGAAAAGTCTTCAGCTTCATTGATCAGAATGGCCGGTATGCCTACGGGCAACAGCCGGATATGGCGCTCTGGAATTTGGGACGTCTGGCGGAAGCACTTTTGCCATGCATTAATGCCGATACTGATCACGCAGTCAGCCTTGCGACAGACACGCTGAGCCGTTTCGATAGCATTTTCGGGGAGGCTTATCTTTCCGGATGGCGTCGAAAGCTCGGCCTGTTCTCGGAAGGTCGGACGGATACGACCCTTATTTCTCGTCTGTTAACCATAATGCATCGTGACGAGGCGGACTTTACGCTCACGTTCCGACATCTGAATACCGTGGCCCGCACAGATGACGCCACAGGTTTTCTGGCTCAGTTCAAAGACAGGGAAGCTGCCACTTCGTGGCTACAAAGCTGGAAAGAAAGACTGGATACGGAAGATCAAACGGCTGACGTGCGTTTTGCGCTCATGCAGACGAGCAATCCTCGCATTATTCCCCGTAATCACCGGATTGAAGCAGCCATCAAAGCTGCACTAACTGGAGATTATACCCTCTTCCACCAGCTCGCCGCGGCTCTCGCTCGCCCGTTCGAGGACGCCGATGACGGGCTCGATCTGCCACCAGCCTCGAACGAGCATGTCCGCAATACGTTCTGTGGGACCTGAAAATCTTCAGGCTGGCTGAAATGTCAGGCGACTGTTGTTGAACAGGCGTCTGACCTGACAGTACAGAGCCAGAAGATCCGGCATGCAGGTGTTATGGAGTGCACGCACACTTTCATGCGTTGCGTAGAACCGGAGAGTATCCATCCCACGATTCATGATGGCCGTGCCCAGAAACACGCCGTTCACATGAATAACCTTGGAATTCAGCATCAGTCTTGACCTCAGTTGCCCTTCCGCCCCAGGAAGAACCTATCTTTCCACGCCACTGACACCAGCCAGGGCGCTGCAATAACGGGGTTCATGCCAGATCGTTTCCCGTTAGAGCGTGACCTTTTTATGATAACCTGTGACAGCATCATGACCGGGGGGATGGACTTGCCTCCAGCCATGCGGGAAAACGCTGGCATGTCCTGCAAATCATCATCCGCTGGGGCGAACCGGTCCGCTGCCGACCTTCCCCATCTCTGGCTGCCCTACACCCAGATGCAGACGGCCCCTTTTCCTGTGGAGGCCATCCGCACGTCCGGAAGCCGGATTACGCTGTCAGACGGGCGCGAACTCGTGGATGGAGTCGCCGCCTGGTGGACCGCCTGCCATGGCTATAGCCACCCTCACATTCTGCAGGCACTGGTTCGGCAGGCCAGCGACATGCCTCATGTGATGTTCGGAGGCATGGTTCACGAACCGGCCCGGCGTCTGGCAGCACGTCTGGCTGAACTTCTGCCCGGCGACCTTGAACGCACGTTTTTTACGGATTCCGGCTCGGTGGCGATGGAAGTCGCCGTCAAGATGGCAGTTCAGTATCACATCAACCGTGGCACGCATGGCCGGACAAAGATGCTGTCTTTCCGGGGCGGCTATCACGGGGACACACTGGGCATGATGTCCATCTGCGACCCGGAAGAGGGCATGCACAGCCTTTTCGCGGGCGTTCTTCCCCGCCAGATCCTTGCGGATCTTCCAGTTGATGATGACAGCACGGCCAGACTTGAAGCCCTGATGGACGCTGAAGGGCATACAGTAGCCGCCATCGTCACGGAGCCGCTGGTTCAGGGGGCAGGCGGAATGCTGTTCCACAGCCCGGACGTTCTGCAGCGCCTTCGCAGAATTTGTGACCGATACGGCATTCTGCTCATTCTGGATGAAATTTTTACCGGTTTTGGCCGAACCGGAACGATGTTCGCCTGTGAACAGGCTGAGATCGTCCCCGATATCATCGCTCTCTCCAAGGCTCTGACCGGCGGGACGATGGCTCTGGCTGCAACCGTGGCGAGACGAGGCGTTTTCGAAGCGTTTCTCTCCACGGAAGCTGGCAAGGCTCTCATGCACGGGCCAACATTCATGGCCAACCCACTGGCCTGCGCCGTGGCAAATGCCTCCTTGGACCTGTTTGAACAGGAGCCCAGACTGGAACAGGTTGCTCGCATCTCAGCTCAACTCCAACAGGAGCTGGAACCATGCCGCGGACTTCCCGGCGTGAAAGATGTTCGCGTGCTGGGTGCAATCGGCGTGGTAGAACTGGAAAACATTGCAGACCCTGACGTCCTGCGCCGCGCGTTCGTGAACCAGGGGACATGGATCCGCCCATTCCGGAACATTGTGTATCTGACGCCAGCGTTCACGATTAGCGACGAAGATCTTTCTCTTCTGACAGCCAGCATTGTCACTGTTCTCCGGAACAACACATGAGCCTGTTTGACGCCCACTTCACATCTGCCCTCCACGACCGAGAAACTGCGGGAACACGGCGAACACTGCGTCCGGTTGCACGGGACGGACAGACCATCCTGCGAGACGGCCATCGCATGATTGATGTGTCCTCAAATGATTATCTGGGCCTTGCCGACCACCCACTGCTCAAAGAACGTGCCTCTGACTGGGCTTTGCGCTTTGGAACGGGGGCACGGGCATCCCGCCTTGTGAGTGGAACGCTGGAAATCCATCAGGCTGTCGAGCAGAAGATGGCGTGCTTCAAAGGATATGAGGCCGCGCTGCTTTTCGCATCCGGCTGGCAAGCCAATGCCTCGGTGGTCCCTGCCCTGTGCGCCCTCTCAACTGCTCGGACCGGTCATCCGATGCTGGTTTTTTCCGACCGGCTGAACCATGCCAGCCTCCATCACGGATGCGCAGCAGCGGGCGTACGACAGCATCGTTTTCGCCACAATGATCTTGCGCATCTGGAGACACTGCTCAAACGGGAAGCCGCCAAACCTGGCTTGCGGATGATCGTAACAGAGAGCGTGTTTTCCATGGATGGGGACCGCGCAGACATTCCTGCCCTGCGTGCTCTGGCCAATCGCTACGATGCGTTCCTGTATGTCGATGAGGCACATGCCACGGGCGTTCTTGGGGCCCATGGGCATGGGCTTTCCGGCGGTTTGGCTGATCTGACAATGGGCACATGCAGCAAAGCCCTCGGGGGAATGGGAGCTTATATCGCGGGCTCCAGACCTCTCTGTGACTATCTGCTCAATCACGCTTCAGGCTTTATCTATAGTACGGCCCTTCCACCCGCTGTCCTGGGGGCCATTGATGCCGCACTAGACATTATTCCGACGATGGATCGTGAACGGCAGACACTGCTGGGTCAGGCAGCACACCTTCGAACAATTTTGAACGCGGCTGGTCTTTCGACAGCAGAGTCGTCCACGCAGATTGTGCCGGTCCTGATCGGTGAATCCCAACGAGCGCTTGATGTTGCCAAGGCATTGGAAAACGAAGGTTTTCTCACCGTAGCCATTCGCCCACCAACCGTGCCTCAGGGAACGGCACGCTTGCGTCTGGCCCTCCACGCTGGACTGACAGCCTCACAGATTACCCAATTAGGCGAAGCTGTTGTCCGGCTGGCATGTGAGTACACACCATGACCGTCTCCCTTTATCTCGTTCATGGCTGGGGATTTGACGCGTCTTTCTGGGACCCAATGCTTCAGCACCTTCCCAACCTTAAAGCGTCCGTTGTGGATAAGGGATATTTCGGATGTCCTTACGCAGCCCCCAGACCGGAGCAACCCTATCTGGCGATCGGCCATTCCGCAGGAACACTGGATCTGTTGGGACAGAATCTTCCCGGATGTCTGGGACTCATCATGTTCAATGGATTCGGACGGTTTTCTGAGAGCAACGACTTTCCGGAAGGCGTTCCCCTCCGTGTTCTGGAAAGAATGAAGCGTCAGCTGCAACGCTCCCCAAAAACGGTCCTGAACGATTTCCGCCAGAGATGCGGAACGGACAAACCCATTCCGTCAGATCCTGTGACGGCCGTTTTGGATCAGGGCCTGGAACATCTGATTCAGAACGATGAACGAAATGCAGCGACCCGCTGGGGGAACCAGCTTCACTGGATGACAGGACTGTCAGATCCGTTTCCTCCTGCTCAGGCAGGTTTCAGTGTTCCGGGTGAAAAGGTTGAAGGCGGCCATCTTCTGCCTCTCGAACAGCCTGAACTCTGTGCTGATTTTGTGCTGCGTCAGGTCAAACAGCATGGATGAGCGCAAACGCCAGATCGTCACCCGGTTTGATGAGGCGGAGAACTATGACGCTGCGGCAGATATCCAACGCCGCTGCGCCGCTTTTCTGGCCCAGCGAATTGTCGCTGACCTGACCGAGACTCAGCCTACCCGTATTCTCGAATTCGGGTGTGGCACGGGCTTCCTCACAGCGCATCTCTCCAGAGGCTTCCCCAACAGCACTATTCTCGCCACCGATCTTGCTCCGACTATGCTCGCACGCGCCAGATCGCGCTTTCACGGGCAGAAGAACATCGCCTTCAAGGTCATGGATGGAGAGCGCCCGGATGCGACGGGACCATTTGACCTGATTGCATCGAGCCTGTGCTTCCAATGGTTTGAAAACCGCAGCATGGGGCTGGAACGTCTTTGCCGCTTACTGGCGCCAGGTGGCACTCTGATGATTGCAACACTCCTTGAAGGCAGCCTGCAAGAATGGCGCTCAGCTTGCCAGCAAGCAGACACCCCTTGCGGCGTTCCATCCTATCCCGGCGCCCCTACGCTTCAGCAGGAGTGGCCCTCTGGAGGGCGCGGCCAATGGCATACGGCAAACATGCAAGACCCGGTCCCAAATGCCAGAATCTTCCTCCGCAGATTGCAGCAGATTGGCGCGTCCCTCCCTGGCAAAGGAAGCACCCCTGCGGGAGTACACGCACTCAGGCGCGCCATGTCCTGTTTTGACAGAGAGCACACCAGCGTCACCTACGCCTTGGGGATCGGAATTTTCAGGAAGGATATGCCATGAACAGCTTTCGCGGTGTGTTCGTCACCGGGACGGACACCGAAATCGGCAAGACGCTTGTCAGTGCGATCCTGACGAAAGCCTGGACTGCGACGTACTGGAAGCCGTTGCAAACCGGTCTAGCTGATGAATCAGGCGACACCTTTACTGTCAGAACTCTGGCTGCCCTTTCGCCTGATCGGATCATCCCTCCAGCATATGCTCTTCAGGCCCCTCTCGCGCCCTACGCAGCGGCAGCGTTGGAAGACGTTACAATCAATCCCGGACGCCTTGTTCTCCCCGCTGTCAAAGCACCCCTTGTCGTTGAGGGTGCGGGCGGCCTGATGGTGCCTGTCCGAAGCGACATGATGATGATTGATCTCATGCAGCGGCTGGATATTCCCGTCGTTCTGGTTGCGCGCAGCGGGCTGGGAACCATCAACCATACGCTCCTGAGTCTCGAAGCGCTTCGTCGCAGAGGCATTCCCGTTCTGGGTGTCGTCCTTAGCGGGCCCGAAAATCCAGGAAATGCACGCGACATTACTCATTTCGGGAACGTTCGGATCCTTTTCAGCGTTCCACGTCTAGAGAGCATAAATGAAACCGTCGTTTCTGAAATTTCTGGCCGTGTACCGCCGCTTTGTGTCTTGCAGCAACAGAATTCACAATGATGTGTTCTTTTTGGGGTGTGCCATGAAAAGAACACATCCGACCCTTGTGAAATGGCTGCGTAATCATAGAACGTCTCTTCGCAACGAAGTGCATCCGGCGTATCGCTTGATCAAAGACCGCCCTCTGATTTCAGAGGGAGGCATACAACTGGGACTGTTGGGAAAAGTATGAGTATCCTGCGTCGTGATTTGGTAAAGCTTGGGGCAGGCCTGTCCCTGATGGGAACGTCTGGCCGCTTCGCTTATGCCCAGTCCGCGCCGCCTGCTGCCAAGCAGGCTCCGAAGACTGTTCCGTTCGACAATGGAACTGTCCGCGCCATTGCGCAGAAACTGGCCAGATCTCCTTACGCTCCACCTCCGCAAAGTCTGCCTTCTGCCATTTCCAATCTGGATTTTGACCAGTTCCGGGGCATTACATTCAACCCGGACCGCGCCCTCTGGCATGGACAGAGCCTGGCATTTGAGGTCGAATTTTTCCCGCGTGGCTTTCTCTACAAGCCCCGGATCGCAATGAATGAAGTCATCGGTGGCCAATCGACACCGATTGCCTATGACCCTGATCTGTTCAGCTACGCCAACCCGATGCTGCGTGTCACCGATGATCTGGGATTTGCCGGCCTTCGTCTGCGCTACGCCATCAATACACCGGGTCAAATGGAAGAATGCGCCGTGTTCCTTGGCGCATCCTATTTCCGTGCAGTGGCCAAGGGGCAAAACTACGGTCTGTCCGCTCGCGGGTTCGCCAACGGCACTGGCAACACAAAAGGCGAGGAGTTCGCGTTGTTCCGCGAATTCTGGCTGGAAAAGCCGGAACCCGGCGTGCAGTCTGTTGTCATTCACGCCCTTCTGGATAGTCCATCCGTCACGGGAGCTTTCAGCTTCACGATCCGCCCCGGCGACACGACTGTTTTCGATGTGCAGTCATCGCTCTTCCCCCGGCAGGATATTACCGAATCTGGTATCGCGGCTCTCACGGGCATGTTCTATTTCGATGCCAACGAACATAATCACGTCGATGACTGGCGCCCGGCCGCCCATGACAGCGAGGCTCTTCAGGTGTGGACCGGATCTGGGCAGCAGCTCTATCGTCCACTGGTCAACCCGACGGACCTCCAGTTTTCGGCCTTCCAGGATAGCAGCCCGCACGGCTTTGGCCTGATGCAACGCAAGCGCTCTTTCCATGACTACGAAGATCTTGCCCTCAACTACGAGAAGCGCCCGTCCCTGTGGATCGAGCCCATTGGCAACTGGGGTGATGGAGCGGTTGATCTCGTCGAAATTCCGACGCCCAATGAGGTCAACGACAACATCGTGACGTTCTGGCGACCTAAAGACGCGCTTAAGGCCGGTCAGGAATACAACTTTACCTACCGGATGTACTGGGGCTGGGATACACCGTGGCCCACACCGCTGGCACGTGTTGCTGGAACCCGTATCGGTGCAGTCACTGACCACGCCGATGCACGAATGTTCGTAATCGACTTTACGGGCGCGCCGTTCCAGAACATTCCGCAGGATGCACATTTCCACCTGATTTCACAGGCCTCCCCCGGCACCATCCGGAATGTGGTTGTTGAGCCAAACCCGAACATCAAAGGATGGAGAACAACCTTTGAATTCGTTCCGGGCGATGCCAAAGCCTCTGAACTCCAGGCGCAGCTTGCAAGCGATCAGGGTCCGATCTCAGAAAAATGGATGTACCGTTGGACGCCGTAACCAATATGTCTCCGTCCGAAGCGCCGTTCCTGCCTCATGAGGCTCCGCTCAGGATGGAGCCTCAAAACCTCCATCAGCAGCCTGACCGGCATGGTCGCCCTTTCAGGGTTCTGGACACGACGCCTAAGACACTCTGGCTGCGAAGGCTCTTCGTATTTGGCTCAGCGTTCGCGCTGACCGGGTTTGGCATCTACAGGATCAATCAGGTTTTCAACTCGTTAGGCGTGTCTACGCTTGGCGTGATTGTGCTGATCCTGTTCGCCATTCTCGGTTTCTGGATCGCGCTTTCCTTCACCTCAAGTCTTGGTGGGTTCGTCTCCCTGATCACACGCGGAGGCCTTGGGCTCGGCATTCATCGGGACGGTGCTCTTCCAGTGCTGAAAGCACGGACTGCCGTGCTGATGCCGACTTATAATGAAGATCCGGAACGCGTTCTGGGCGGCCTGAAGGCCATCTATGACAGCATTCTTGCCACCGGTCAGATTGATGCGTTCGACTTCTTCATTCTGTCTGATACGACCAATCCGGACGTGTGGTTACAGGAAGAGCGTGCCTTCCTTGCCCTCCGTCGGGCGACTGGGGACGATCGGCGCATTTTCTATCGCCGCCGCCATCAGAATACAGATCGCAAGGCAGGCAATCTGGGCGACTGGGTGACACGCTTTGGTGACTCGTACCAGCAGATGCTCACCCTTGATGCTGATAGCGTGATGGACGGCAGCCTGATCGTGCGTGTCGTTTCTGCCATGGAAAACCATGAGGGCGTCGGGCTGATCCAAACCCTTCCGGTTATTGTGGGCGGCCGGACATTATTTGCCCGCATGCAGCAGTTCGCCGGCCGCGTATATGGCCCACTCATTGCCCATGGCATCGCCTGGTGGCATGGCTCGGAAGGAAATTACTGGGGCCATAACGCTGTTATCCGGACACGGGCTTTCGCCGAGCAGGCGGGTCTGCCGCATCTAAAAGGCAGACCACCCTTCGGCGGCCATATCCTCAGCCATGACTTTGTCGAAGCAGCACTCATGCGACGCGGCGGCTGGGCCATTCACATGGTGCCTGGCCTGTTCGGGTCTTACGAAGAAAGCCCTCCATCCCTCACGGATGTGGCCATCCGTGACCGGCGCTGGTGTCAGGGCAATCTCCAGCACGCCAAGATCATTGGAACCAAAGGCCTCCACTGGGTCAGCCGTACACACATGCTGACGGGCATTGGTTCCTACATCATGTCTCCGCTTTGGCTGTTGTTTCTGCTGTTCGGGATCCTGATTTCCCTTCAGTCGCATTTCTATCATCCGGAATATTTCGGCACGAAGCCGACGCTTTATCCGCACTGGCCACGCGTCGATCCTGTGCAGGCAAAGTTCGTATTCATCGGCACGATGGGCATCCTTCTGGCGCCAAAGTTCCTGGCGTTCATCGCAATGATGTTTGATCGCGCTGCCTTGCGCGGTTCCGGCGGCGCTATCCGGCTTTTCCTTTCCATCATTCTGGAAACCCTGATTGGTGGCCTGATTGCGCCGATTGCCATGCTGATCCAGACGTCTGGAGTCATCTCCATTCTGCTGGGCCGGGATTCTGGCTGGAATGCCCAGAACCGTGAAGACGGGCGTGTTTCGCTCCGTGAAGTTGCACGTGGATACTGGGTTTACACAGTGTTCGGCCTTCTGCTGGCCGCAGCTGCATGGTCCGTTTCACACGCACTCTTCCTGTGGATGACACCGGTTCTACTTGGGCTCGTGCTGGCTATTCCACTCGCGGCCGTGACAGCCAGCCGCGACGTTGGACTGGGACTTCGTCGGGCTGGATTTCTGCTGATCGAGGAAGAAACGGCACCCCCGCCTATTCTTCGTCTTGCAGAAGAAAACGAACGTCTGCGCACAGAAGCCCTGCACGCGCCTCATCAGCCGCCCAGCGAGGCATTCACCCTTCTGCGGACGGATCGCACACTTCTAGCCGCCCACCTTGGCGCACTTCCGCCAACCCGCAAGGCTGGCAGTACGATTGATGCCAACCTGCTGGTTGGACTGGTCAAGCTTAAAGAGGCGCCCTCTATCAAGGCCGCCCTTTCCAAGCTAACCCGACAGGAAAAGGCCTCAGTCCTCGGGACGGCCGAAGGCATCGCACTCGTCGAGAACCTTCCAGACTAACTCTCTCTGTGGCTGGCAAAGGATGCCAGCAACAGATTATTTGCTGTCAAAAGCATTCCGGGCGGCTTCCACTTCAGACAGATTTTTCTTTGCCCAGATCCACACCCCACAAAACGCTGCGCCCAGACTTAGTCCCAGCGGTGTAAGACAATAGTCCACCCGTGGCGGAATAACCGGGTGAATCGTACGGGTCACCATTCCGTCCCGTTCCATTTGCCGGAGTGTCTGGGTCAGCATCTTCTGGCTGATACCCTCGACTTTTCGTGCCAACTGCGTGAAGCGCAATTCCTTGTGCTCTTCCAAAACCTCCAGAATGATCATCGTCCATTTGTCAGCAACGCGACCAATGAGCTCCGTCACCAATCGCTCAACGCGCGCATCACACTCCGTTGGTGGCGTTGCTTCGGCCAAACGCTTGGCACGGCGTTCAGGCGAGGCTTCGTAGGGGTTATCCGTCATAGGGGTCACTCTCTTTTCGGTGCGTATAAATCTTTGAGGTGCCTTCTTTCGAATTAACGATAGCCCGCTAGATAGAGTGTTCCAATTCTCAATGGAGCAACTCCAATGAAACCGAGCGGAAACACAATCCTGATCACTGGTGGTGGCTCAGGCATAGGCCAGGCTCTTGCACAGCGACTGCATGATGCTGGCAACACGGTTATCGTCGTCGGGCGTCGCCAGAATGCTTTGGATGAGACGATCGCCGGTCGGGCGAACATGCATGCACTGGTGCTGGATATTGAAAGCCCAGAGGGGATTGCTGATTTTACAGAACGGCTTCTAGGCGCATATCCGTCACTTAATGTTCTGATCAACAATGCCGGCATCATGCGATTTGAAGATTTGGCGCAGACGCATAATCTGGCGGACGCCGAAGCGACGATTACGACCAACCTCCTCGGGCCAATCCGCCTGATCAACAGCCTGACGGATCATCTGGTTAAACAGCCGGATGCCGTCGTGATCAATGTGACATCCGGGTTGGCATTCGTGCCGCTGACGACAACACCCACCTATAATGCCACCAAAGCCGCGATCCATTCCTACACGATTGCTCTTCGAGAGGTTCTGCAAGGGAAAGTCGAGGTTATCGAACTTGTACCCCCCGCAGTGCAGACAGGCCTCACGCCTAGTCAGGAAACGCGCCCCGGCTATCAGCCCCTGACGGACTTTACGGATGAAGTCATGGCGTTGCTAACGCAACAGCCCACGCCACCGGAAATTCTTGTCGAACGCGTGCGCTTTCTGCGCTTTGCAGAGGCCAATGGTCAGTTTGATGAAACACTGACCAAGCTCAATGCTTTTGCCGCGCAAGCCCGCAACGACTAAGAGGCCAATGCTCATAAAAAAAAGCCCCGGAGCAGTTGCTCCGGGGCTTTTCTCAGGACGAAAGCTCAGAAGAATCAGTTGCCGAGGCTCTGAGCCTTTTTGAAGAGATCGCGGCAGACCAGAACCTGCTTGTCCTTCGGGAGCGTGGAGATGTCGAACGGCGTGTTGCTGCTGGTCTGGAGCAGACCGCGGCCACCCAGTGAGTAGTACTGGTCATTCTGGACATCGGAGCGCTTGGCAAGCTTGCGGGATGCCGAGCGCGGCCCTGTACCCAACGAGAGCTTCTTGTGGATGCAATAGGATGTCAGGCCTGCCACGTTGCCAGCCTGAGCATTGTCGATGGACGGCATGCCGTTTTCGCCAAGCGTGCCAGGGGTTGATGCCGTTGCAATACCATTGATGCCACCGACAGCCTGCACATGGTTAGGCGTAATCACAGCCTGAGTTCCTGGCGGAACAATTGGCTGACCAGGCTGCGGAGCTGTCTGTGCAAAGGCAGCACCGGAAACAGCGAGGCCAAGAGCGGCAACGGCGGCAAAATACTTATTGGTATTCATGGATGGATTCTTTCCATGTTCGATATTATTACACAGCGGCTATTCAGAAATATAATCACCAGAGCAATACTCTGCTGGCTATCTCACGGCCGTTCTCTAAAAACACTTGAAAGCCAACTTGGTTTCTTTTCGAATCATCTTTCCCGATTTTATAACGCCATGAGGACCCGCATTCAGGCGGTCCATTAACGCTGGATTGAGTCCCCGGCATTTCTGCGCCAAGGTTTCGGATATGTCAGACGCGATGCAATCCCCCCCCGTTCCGCCGGCTCCAAAGCAGGAGCTCCTGTCAACAACGCAGCTTGGCCGGACCAGAACTGACTCCTACGCCTGGATGAAGGACGAGAACTGGCAACAGGTTCTGCGGGATCCATCTGTCCTTCGCCAAGACATCACCGATCACCTCAAAGCAGAAAATACTTACGCCGAAGCGGTGCTCTCTGGCATGGAGCCGCTTCGCAAAGAGCTTCTGCAGGAAATGATCGGTCGCATTCCCCCTGCCGAAGAATCCATTCCCGTACCTGATGGTCCTTGGGCCTATTACAGCCGCTTTGAAGATGGGGCTCAGCATCCTCTCCGGGCACGGCGCCCGCGCGACGGCGGAGAAGAGCAGATCCTTCTGGATGTAGACGCCCGCGCCAAACAATTTGACTATTATGCGCTTGGCGGGACGGCCCATTCCGCGGATCATCGCTACTTCGTCTATTCCGAAGACGTGCAGGGCTCTGAAGTTTATCGCATTCAGGTCAAGGACCTGGAAACCGGAGAACTCTGCGCCGAAGCGGTTGAGAGCACGACTGGAAGCTTTGCTCTTTCCCCTGACAGTGCGTGGCTGTTCTGGATCTTCCGGGACGACAACGGCCGCCCCTCGCGGATTTATCGTCGGCCTCTGACCGGCGGAACGGACGTACTCGTTTTCGATGAAACCGATGCAGGCTTTTTCCTCAGCATCGGCACCAGCGCCTCGCGCAAGTGGATCGTTATCGAACGCGGGGATCACGATACGAATGAGACGCTTCTGATTCCTGCTGCCGAGCCGACGGCAATGCCTGTTGTTGCAGCCCCTCTGGTCCGGGGAGAGCGCTATTCCTTCACGCACTGGAATGATCGTTTCATCATTCTCACCAACGCGGGCGGCGCTGTCGATTTCCAGTTCATGCAAACGCCAGATACGGCCACAGATCGTGAAAACTGGCGCCCGTTTGTCCCGTATCTGGAGGGGCACTACCTTCTGGCGGCTACGGCGTCGCGTGATTATCTGGCATGGGCGGAGCGGAAAGACGGAAACGTTTATATCCGCGTCGTAAAGGCAGGCGTAACAGGAGATGTTCGTGCGCAGGCCGCCACGATCGGAATGGACGAACCCGCATATGATCTGACCCTTCAGGGCATTCTGGAATATGACGGCTCTGTTCTGCGCTACGTCTATCAATCCCCGACAACGCCAGCGCACTGGTATGACTACAATCTGGCAACAGGCGAGCGAACCCTAAAGAAGGTTCGCGATGTCCCGTCTGGCCATGATCCAGCGCAGTATGAAACGCGGCGTCTGTTCGCGACGGCGGCGGATGGCGAACAGGTTCCCGTCACCGTTCTGATGCGGAAAGGCCAGCCGCTGGATGGCTCTGCCCCCCTTCTGCTTTATGGATATGGCTCATACGGCATTGCGATGGATGCAGGGTTCTCCACAACAGTCTTCAGTCTCGTTGACCGCGGATGGGTTTATGCCATCGCGCATATCCGTGGTGGATCCGAGAAAGGCTGGAACTGGTTCCTGCAAGGGCGCGGCAAGACCAAACCCAACACGTTCACGGACTTCATTGCCTCCGCAGAGTATCTGGCCAAAGAGGGCTATGGCTCAGCAGGGCGCATCGTGGCTCATGGGGGCTCAGCCGGGGGCCTACTGATGGGCGCTGTGGCCAACATGGCGCCGGACCTCTTTGCCGGGATCGCCGCGCAGGTGCCGTTTGTAGACATGCTCAACACCATGTCTGACGTTTCCCTGCCGCTGACCCCACCAGAATGGCCGGAATGGGGAAACCCACTCGAAGACGAAGAGGCCTACGATCTCATTGCCAGCTATTCCCCGTATGACAACATTCAGGCACGCCCCTACCCGCCCATTCTTGCCATGGGAGGCCTTTCAGATCCGCGAGTGACATATTGGGAACCTGCAAAATGGATTGCCAAGCTCCGTGAAGTGGCCTCAGGCGGCCCATTCCTGTGCCGCATCAACATGGATGCTGGCCATGGTGGATCATCCGGGCGCTTTAAGCGACTGGAAGAAGTTGCGCTGGTGCAGGCCTTCGCCATCTGGGCCATGGATCGCGCGCCTCTACGCTAAAGGGATGACAGTCTGGCCCACACCTGCAGTGGGCCAGACATCACTCAGGTTTCGGCTTCCCAATCCGTCCGCCAAACATCCAGACCCCGGCAAACCGCGACAGTAAGATAGCTGCGTTACAGGCAGCCGTCGTCAAGCAGGCACCGGCGAGACCAAAATGCATGGTCAGGACATAGAGCGCGGGAAAATAGATCGCCATGATGGCCGTGCGGCTGGTCATCAGGAACTTCACATGCCCCACGACGATTAGCAGTGGCTCCAGCGGAATAACCAGCAGGCTGAAAACGGCGGCCATCAGCATGATGGAAATGTAAAGCGATGTGTGATGCACATGAACATGCAGCATCAGACGGAAAATCTTTGAGCCAAAAAATGCAGACAACACCAGAAGCAGCAGGGACAGTGCGGTCAGCACGCCAAACATTTTCCATGTAACGCGCTTGAGGCCTTTCCAGTCCTGCTTATCACGCATCTTGACCAGTTCGGGGTACAGCACCGGCGAGATGAGCTGGGCAGGCGTAACAATCCCGTCCGCAATCTGGCGACAAACGCGGAAAACAGCAGCTTCCGCCGGGCCAAGGCCGTTACCGACCAGAAGCGTTGCAACATGCCCGGAAATGTTGCCGAGTGTCTGGTTCACGCTGGCCGCACGCGTAAACTGCCACATACCAGGGATCTGCCAGCGCCAGCTGCGATAGGCTTGGAAATAGCGGAACCGGAACTTCTTTCGCAGGATATCCATCGCGTAATAGAAGTAGAAACCGTAATCGATGATGATCGCGAGCGCCCACATTGCAAGGAAATATCCAAGCTTCAGATGCAGGGCATATCCGACCAGAACTCCCACCGTCTTTACGATCGCGGCACAGGTATCAATGATCGGGACAAGGTGAAATTTCCCTGCCATTCGCAGAATACCGTTGGCCCAGCCTGAATACATCAGTGGGCTCACGATCACGTACAGATCCGCCAGAAACCGGACATGTCTGGACCAGTGTGCCGTCACACCATAAATCTGCACAGCGACAAGCCCGAAAATAATCGACCCTGCCGCGGACATCGTATCTAGCCGGATACAGAAATGAACGACCTTCCGTAGCAGGTCAGTTTCGTTCTTGCTGAATGCGTCGCTGCCAAAGCGGATCAGCGTCTGCCAGGACTGCATCCGTGACAAAACGGATCCGGTCGAAGCCAGAGAATGGATGAGGATCAGCAATCCGAAGTCAGAGAGGCCCAAAGCGCGCACGGTGAACGCGATATAGACAAAGCTGCACAGGGCATTGACCACACGGCCAAGGGTGAGAACACTGACATTTCGGAAAATGGATCTGAAAACAGAGCGCTCGGCGGACATGCGGGCTTTCTGACCACAAAGCCCCGGGAGTGTCCATGCCGGAACATGCATCCCTGCGTTTTGCCGCGTTCTTGACAGCGAAGACCCGAAGGCTATGAACAGGGCCCTATTCCGAGCCTCCGAAGTGTTTCAGAGGCACTTCATAACCGGGATGGCGCCCTTCCAGCAGACGGCGTTCCGGACAAGAGCAGCAGGCAGTCTGCTCCGGGCAGGACGCAAAAGACGCTCATGAAAATCGCCTTCATCTACATTGCCGAGCCTTATCAGTGCTACCACACCGCTTCTGTCGCCAGTGCACTTGCGGCAATCCCCGGATGTGACGTCACGGAATACTACAGCTTTCCAGAGACCATTGATCATCTGGCCCGCATCAGACGAGCCCTGAATGTTCCGCCGCTTCCGCTGCTGCCGTTTCCCCGATCCTGGAAAGCAAACATCCTGAAACGCGCACGGCGGCTGGATCAGGAGCGGCTGGTCATTCTTCGGGAGAACGTTGAAGAGCTGAACCAGTACGATGTAGTTGTCGCAACGGAATATACGGCGGGCGTCCTGAAAGACATGGGGCTGAACGGCCCGAAACTTATACTGCTGATGCATGGAGCCGGAGACCGTTACGTTAATGACGAGCATCTTGTTCGAGAGTTTGATCTGACGCTTGTGCCCGGTCCGAAAGTCGAGACTTACTTCCGGGACAAAGGGCTTATCCAGAACGGTGCGTCACGCATCGTCGGTTATCCCAAATTCGATGTGTTCGAAGCCGTTCGCCGGGAAAATGCCGTTTCTTTCAGCAACGAACGTCCCTTCGCGCTCTATAATCCACACTATCAGCGTGTCCTGACGTCTGCACCAGCATGTATGGACACCATCATCAACGGCTTTAAGGCACAGAACGAGTACAATCTGGTCGTAGCCCCTCACATCAAGATGTTTCACAAAGGCTTCGGCATCCGGGAGCGTCTGCTCCAACGCCAGCAAAGCCCCGAGGTACTCGTAGACACTGGCTCGAACGCCATGCTGGACATGACCTACACGTCTCAGGCGGCCCTTTATATTGGGGATGTCAGCAGTCAGGTTTATGAGTTTCTAGCCATCCCGCGCCCCTGTATTTTCCTGAATCCTCACAAGCTCCCATGGCGTGACGACCCGTATTTTTTACACTGGACACTCGGAGAGGTGGTCGATGACCCCGCCGACATCATGCCTGCGGTTGCAAGGGCGGAGGAACGTCATGCGTTCTATCGGCCAGTGCAGGAAAAACTGTTCAGGGAAACGTTTGGGGAGCCCTTGCTCGGGGCATCGCAGAGAGCGGCTGACGCAATCGTCAGTTTTATGAACAACGTCTAAGTACCCTGAGGAAGACTGCTCTCCCTCAGGGTGATCTAATTGATTATTGAGGAATCGGCGTGCACTGCGGTGTGACAGGCTCACCCGCCATCACAGCTTTTGTGAAGGCTGCAGAGTCCGGCAGGGACGCATTGACTGTCTGAGAGTGGTCCAGCCCTTTATACAAATGCGCCTGAACTGTTGATCCAGCTGCACAAGCTGCCTTGACCAGGCCTTCCTGAAGCTGTGGCGGAACGTCCTGATCCGCAGTGCCCGTTCCAACAAAAAGTGGCTGGGCCAGTTTCAAGGTCGGGTACGTCATTGTTTTGAATGCGGGTGTCATGGCCTTTACAAATGTAGGCTGAAGCGCATTCGCAAGCGTCAGACCGTCTTTCTCCGCCGTGTCTGACAGGCCCGTCAGGCAAGATTCAGCCGCGGCCTTGAACGCTGGCATAGCCTTGGACGTAAAGGCGTCTTCGGGACGGAAGGCCGGATGCAGACCGGCATAGGACGAACCAATCAGCAACGTGTAAGCCACCAGAGGGCTATATCCCGAGGACTTGCCAGCTTCCTGCAACAGGCCAGACAGTATTTCCGGCGTCACGTACGGGATGCCTGTGGCCACAGTTCCGCGCACATTGATATCCGGAGCGTAAGTCGATGCAAACGCCGCAGAGGCGAAAGCAGCACCGCCGCCCTGAGACTGCCCGACGATCATCACCTTGTTCTGCAGGCCCGGTACAGACTTGAGCGCCGCCCGCACAGAATCCAACACGCTGTAAGCTTCAGCGCGTGTATTCAGATAAGGGTGCACGCCCGGTGTTCCCAGCCCCTGATAATCCGTTGCGACAATCGCAAAACCGCGCTTCATCCATTCGGACAGGTAATGAGTATTGCGCTCGCTATAGGGGTTCAGAGACGGTGCGCAGCTGTCATCATTTCCAACCGTGCCATGTGCCCAGGCAACAATCGGCCACCCGCCTGCAGCAGCTTCGCCAGCAGGAACAATGACTTCGGCAGTCACGGGGACAAGCCCCTTCCCCGTAACACCATCTGTGGAAAGATAGGTAATGCGCAGGGAACGAGCAGCATTCGGAAGGCTCAGGGTCTCTGCCAACGGAGCAGAGTTCAGCAGAGCACCCGGCTTCTGTGCGCTGTTCTGAGATGCGGCATTCGCCTGCGCTGAGATGGCAGCAATACAAACGCCACCCATAACCAGACTGATCGTCTTACGGGAAAAAGATACGCGCACAATTTTTCCTTACCTGAAATGCTCTGTGGGCCGGACGAAGTAAGGTACGGGTTCTGGCGGAAAAAGTTGTGTGAAAATCTTGTGCCAACCAAAATCGGGGCCTTTTCGCCCCGGATAGTGGAATTTCCGTTATTTGTGACCAAAGAGATGACGAACATCATCACCGAAATGCTGAAATGCATCCTGCGTTGAACGATGACGACGATTTCCCGTCTCTGAAACGACCGTCACGGTTGCGGTCATGCCGGCAGCCAATGTGAGATCGGACGGGACCTTGTCGATTTTCACGCGCACAGGAATACGCTGTGCCAGACGCACCCACGTATAAACCGGATCGACTGTTGGCAGACCCTGCTCATTCACCAGTGCATTGTTACTGGCAATACCGCGCGTAATACTCTCGATATGTCCGAAAAGCGGGTCGTGGTAGCCCATCAGATCCATGCGAACGAGATCGCCCTCGTCCAGATCATGGACCTTGGTCTCTTCGAAATAGCCGTCGATCCAGTATGAGTTGGTATCAATGACGTGCATGTTCACGACGCCAGCCGTTGCGAAGTCACCCGGTCGCATGATCAGGTTTGTGACAATACCGTCTATGGAACTGCGGACTTTTGTACGGTCCAGATTAATCTCTGCCTGACGCAGGTCTGCCTGAGCAGAGGCGTATTGCGCCGCTGCCTGCTGGGACAGTGCAACGTACTGCTTCTTTTCTTCCTGTGAGACCGCCACACCGGGAATGGCCTTACGCCACTGAGCCTGAACTTCCTTGAACTCCATGTCTGCCTTGCGTTCGGCCACCTTGGCTTTGGCCGCATCCACCGCAACCTGGAAATCGAACGGATCAATTTCGTACAGGACGTCTCCATGGTGAACAGGCTGATTATCCTGCACATTCACATGCAGGATCTGCCCTGAAACACGTGGCGCGATATTGGCGACCTGAACACGCACCTGGCCATTCCGGGTCCAGGGAGAGGCTGTGTAGTAATCCCACAGGATAACCACCACGACGGCAGCCACCACCAGGATGGAGATCGTAATGGTCAGGCGGATCAGACGATGGGCACTGGATAGCACTTGAAACGGCCTTGTATCAGAGGATCAGGGTATAGAGCCCGAGCAGGCAGATAAGGATGCCGAACTGGGCAAGCGGCGGATCCCAGACGAAACGCCACAGATCAAGCCAGCCCATAAGCCAGCGGAGAATGGCCAGCGTCAGAAGTGACAACGCCAGATTGACGACGAACGCGGACACAAGCAAACCGCCAAGGTCTACGACCTGTCTCATCACCATCGTTTGCGTCCTATTCCATAATGATGAACAGCCGTCCGGTTCCGCAGCAGCATGACGCGCACGGCTTCCAGCCCACCGACACAGTTGAGAATCAGAATTTCCTCACTGGGAGCGCCAAGTCGCAGACGGTCAAGAAAGGCTTGCGTCATATCTGCCAATTCACTCTCCAGCAGCGACAGACTATCCTGTGCGAGCGCTTTACGCGCAGGCCGCACAAGGTGCCGCAGAGACGGCATCCGCGCCGCCTGATCGAGGTACAGACGCACACGGGCAATCGTGCTGGACAGATCCTCCAGTGCGACGAGGCGCTCAAAGACATGCTCGGAGGCTGTACCGCGCTTCGGGAGGCGCTTTGTCCACAGCAGAAGCTGGCTCAGACGATCATATTTCCGGCTGAGCAACGCGGGACCCATGGCTTCACCATGGCCGCTGAGTTGCGATTCCAGATCCGAAGAGATGGTCACGGCAATGCGGAATCGATGTCGGCGCGCGGTTGGGGGCCACAGCAGAACCAGAAGGATGAATGAAAGAACTGCTGACAGGAAATAGAATGTGTTGCGTTCGAGGAACGCGCCCGGGTCGTAACTGTGGTGATTACCCAAGCCTACGAAGACGAGAAAGAACGCACCGTAGTGAAAGCCCACAGCGGTTGTTTTCGGATTCATCAAAAGCAGGCAGGCAATAACTGTCTGGGGAAGCAGGACGAAAGCCAGCCCCTGAAGAGTATAGACGTGGGGCAAGACCCAGAAGGACAGAAACCCGGCAGCAAGAATTCCCAAAGGCGTCCCGATCATCGCGCCTTTACCGAACACGGCCGTGTCCAGTGACGAAGATGCAAGGACAAGAACGAGTGCACTCTGGGAAAGGGCGGTGGCAGAAGCTGGCTGGCCCGTTCCCACACAGAATGCCGCTACAAAGCTGAAACCAAGCAGCACACGCATGCTGTTGATGAACGCTGTAATATAATCTGGATTATTTGAAAGCGTCGCCAGTTTCAGCGCCTCCCCTGCCGGGGTTGCTTTCATGAGTGTACTGATACCCGTGCGGATATGCAGCCGGTTACTCAGAAGCGTCGCAGCACGTTCCAAAAACCAGGCATCCCGAGGTGTTGGGAAATACTCCGGATCTTCCCGTCGAATGTTAGACAGGATGGTGCCCATCGTTTCCTGACGGTTCGTGCCATCCTCAACGCGCTCGTGCCACTGGCGCACGTAGCGGACCAGAATATCCGTTACCCCACCTTCACTCAGCAACGTAGAAATCGCACGGCTACAGGTGAGAACCGTCAACATACCGATGATGCTGAGTTTGGCTCCTGCCATCCGCAGGCGGCTACGATCCAACTCCGTCCGGGCGTAAGAAATCTGCGTCATCAGAGACAGAATTTCGGAAGCCAGCGCAGTAGTACCCTGCGCGGAGGGGGACGGCTCTCCCATGATGGCGGAGTGGCTCAGACCACGGATTCTCTGCCCCAAATTCTGGAGCCCCTTGGCGAGATTGCGCCAAGCCTGTGGCGAGCCAGACAGCAGATTGACAACTGCAATGGATGCAACGCCGATAGCGACCGTTGAGGCACGCGCCACACTGACATGATAGATGTTCTGGGGCGCATCGATACTGGCAACAGCAACAAGTGCCACCATGTAGCCAGCCAAAAGGGCACCATACGCCCGGAAGTCGCGCTCCAGCGTCCCCACGAAGGCACAACCAGCCATCCAGAGAGCGACGCCTCCCAGAAAGAGGCCACGATCCTGGCTGAACATGGAAATCAGAAGGATAGAAACGCCGACACCCAGCAGGGTCCCGAGAAAGCGATAAAATGCCTTGGAAAGGGCCTGCCCTCTCAGGGGCTGGGCAAGAATCATGACAGTCACGCCAGCGCCGGCCGGTGTATCGACCTGAGCCCAGAACGCCGTGGCCAAAGCCAGAACGAGCGCAATCCAGGTTCGGAGGCTGAACTGGATCCATCCCGGGCGAAAGACCGACTGTAACGTGGCGGTCAAGACAGATTATCCCTGCCAGGCAAACGGGTCATTCCGGCGCAGCTTACAGTTCCAGTCATCAACTCAGACTGAAAACCCTACTCCTCACTTTAGAAGAAGGTTAGCCCTGTATTGCCCCTGACATGATTTGACGGATTTTATCGCCTGAACGTGATGTACCGAATCCTCAGTCGTCTTCATGGGGCAAAGCATGACACGCTGCATCGAGCTTCGGATTACTTTCCGCTGACTCCCTGCACAGCGTCCGAGCATCCGCACCACAGATCGTTGTCACATCTTCCATGGTGGACGATGTCACGTCCCGCGCCACCTCGACGTCCTGATTGTTTTCATGGCCCTCTTCCTTGCTCAGCTGGTCCTGCGCAGCGTGCATTTCCTTGAGGGCGTTGATGCAGGCATCCGTGGCAGAATCGGGGTGAGTCTGCAGAACCTTGAGGACCTGATTGACCCCGATGCCCAAAGCATTGATCGATGGGTCGTCATCATTGGTTTTGGCCCCTCCATCCTCGGCGTGAGCCAGGGCTGGAAAGGCGAGCGGGACGGCCAGAAGGAGGGAGGCCACAAAGCGACGCTTGATCATGACGGCATGATTAGGGGAAAATAATCTCCGGACAAGCCTAATGGCATGATAGTCACACACCGTTGCAGAACGCATTCTGGCAGCTTTTCCGCGCTGCGGGACGCTGTTGACCTTGACTCCTTAAGGGACGGTCGTTAAGCGAGGCCATCCTTTTGCGGGCGTTTCGGCCCGCTATCCGGTCCATTGTGGGCCATACAGTCGAGAGCCTGGAAACATCATGAAGATCCGCAACAGCCTGAAGTCCGCAAAGGTCCGCGACAAGGACTGCCGCGTTGTCCGCCGTCGTGGACGCGTTTACATCATCAACAAGAAGAACCCGCGCATGAAGGCACGTCAGGGCTAATAGCTTTGATCCGCCGGATACCAAACAGACGGCGCTGGCTGATGGCTGGCGCCGTTCTGCTTTGTGCACCGGCCATTTCCTCTGCCACACCGCCGACCCCTGCCCCGTCCCAAACGTCCGGACCGGCCAGCGCTCCTCCCCCTGCAAAAAACGATTCCAGCAAGACACATCCACACCACAAGACCGTTCAGGAACGTCTTGTTGAGGCGGAAAAGGCTCTCGCTCTCGCTGGAAATGAAAAAAATGCGCGTCAGCTTGCTGATCAGGCTGAAAGCCTGCGCAGCCGGAGCCTGACAGGTGCTGTACGGATGCTTCTATCCGATTCGCAGGATGCACTGGGCAAACACGATTTCCAGAACGCGGAAGACGACCTCACCTCCGCCATCACCATCCAGCCTGACCAATCCATTCTCCGCCGCTATCGTGCTGCCGTGCGCCTTGCCGCGGGCGACAACAATGGTGCGATTTCCGATCTCGGGGTGGTTATTCAGGCAGACCCCGGTGACGCAACGGCATGGGGAATGCTGGCTGATGCAGAGCGGGAAAGGCACGAGCCAGACGCTGCCCTTCGTGCTTACAAACAGATGATGCAGCTTGATCCGCATGCTCCTGATGCAGACAAGCAACTCAAAATCCTTCAGACAGAGAAAGACGGACAGGAAGACTGACGAACACAACCTCTTGTATTCGTCAGCGTTCATTCCCTGATTCACTCTATTCAGGAGGACCTTCATGAAAACCAAAACAGTTCCCGCCGATCAGGCTCCCGCAAAACAGGGTTGCTGCAGCAAAGTCAAAGCCTGCTGCAAACATGCCGGGCGCGCTCGCGAAATCAGCCTGGCAGTCATGACCGGCATGGCCACGATCGGCCCCAAGCGTTTCCGCCCTTATTTCCAGCAGGCACTCGCCGTGATTTCCGTCGTGGCAGCAACCATTCAGTTCTTCCGCAACCGGAAGGCCTGAGTTTGGTTTGGCCAGACACCTCTCCAGGTTGCTGGCCAGATCACCTTTCCCCGTTCCTCGCAGCCCTTAGAGGAACGAAATTGGATCAATATCAATATCGATCCGGGCACTGCCAGTCGGCTTGATATCTTTCAGCCAGTCTCGCAGAATCGGCTGTACGGCGATGCCACGCATTGTTCGCAGCAACAGCCGCCGACGGTGTCGCCCTCTCAGCACAGCCAAAGGCGCGGGGGCTGGGCCAAGAACCTGCACCCCTTCCCGCTCCGGCGCCGCAAACGCAATTTCCTTTGCCAGCGCATCTGCCGCATCTGCCGTCGCAGCACTGATAATCAGCGCCGCCAGTCGGCCGTATGGCGGCCAGAAAGAAGGGCGTCTCTGCTCAGCTTCCTGCTCCATGAAGGTCTGAAAATCATTGGAGACAAGCGCCGTCATGACAGGGTGCTCACCCACGTAGCTCTGAAGCAGGACACGGCCAGGACGTTCAGCACGCCCTGCACGACCCGCGACCTGATGCAAAAGCTGAACCGTGCGCTCCGCTGCCCGTAGATCGCCGCCGCCCAACCCCAGATCCGCATCCACGACACCGACCAGCGTCAGCTTCGGGAAATGCCAGCCTTTGGCGACAATCTGTGTTCCGATGATGAGATTGACCTCGCCATCCGTGATCTTCCGTACGGCTTCCGCCGTAGCCGCCGGGGAACCCAGTGTATCCGAAGACATGACCAGGATCTTTGCATCCGGAAAACGTAGCTTTGCCTCTTCCGTAATGCGCTCAATCCCCGGCCCAATGGGTACGAGCGAGTGTTCGGCGTGGCATTGCGGGCAGTCTGATGGAATACTCTCGGTGTGACCGCAATGATGACAGGTCAGGATGCCACGCGCGCGATGTTCTACCAGCCAGGTGGAGCAGTTAGGGCACTGCATCCGGTGCCCGCAGGCACGACAGAGGGTGAGCGGTGCATAGCCACGACGGTTGAGGAACAGCATCGCCTGCTCCTCGTTCTTCAGGGCCTCATCAATGGCATTGCAGAGCACCGGGGATAAAAAAAGCCCACGCTCTGGCGGATCAGCCCGCATATCGACCAGAGAGACGTCCGGCATCGTCGCTCCGCCATGCCGGGCCGTCAGAAGCTCATGGTGATAGCGGCCGCTTTCCACATTCGCCAGCGTCTCCAGTGATGGCGTGGCAGACACGAGAATGGCTGGAGCATTCGCCAGACGGGCGCGAACCACGGCCATGTCCCGCCCATGATACATGACGCCTTCTTCCTGCTTGAAGGCGCTCTCATGCTCCTCGTCCACCACGACGAGTCCAAGATCTTCAAACGGCAGGAAGAGCGCTGATCGCGCGCCCACAACAACACGCGCCGTCCCGTCCGCCACAGCGCGCCATGTTTCGCGTCGACGCTTGGTTCCAAGGTCGGAGTGCCATACGGCTGGGTCTGCACCGAAACGACGGATAAACCGATCCGTCCACTGAGCTGACAGAGCAATTTCCGGCAACAGGACCAGAACCTGTTTCCCTTGCGCCAGACAGGCCGCGACAGCCTCGAAATAAACTTCGGTCTTTCCCGACCCCGTCACGCCCTCCAGCAGAGTGACGTCAAAACGCTGCTCTTTCACCGGGCGGCACAACTGCTCGGCAACATCTGCCTGCTCTTCAGAAAGCTGCGGTGCGCCGTGGGTCGGGTCCGGCGTTGCGAAAGGAGCCGCGACAGAGATGACAGCTTCCCGAAGGAGCCCCGCAGTCGCGAGCCCTCGGATCACAGCGGAACTGGCACCGCTGGCCGCCGCAAGATCAGACGTCGTCATCGGTGCATCGGACGCCGCATTGAGGACGGATCGACGGGCCGGAGTGATGCGCAGGCCCTCTTCCGGTTGTTCCGTTCTGACCCAACCCAACGCAGGTTTTGGTGCGTCCTTCAGGTGAATGCGGGTTGCCATCGCCAGCACCAGACCAGGCGGCGTCAGGGTATATGCCGCAACCCAATCAATAAACCGCCGCAGACTGCCCGGCAGGGGGCGTACGTCCAGCTTTTCGACAACTGGACGCAGGCGGGACAGCGGAACCTCGCGCCCCGGAGCCGTCGCGAAGTCAGCAGGGACTGTGCTGGTCGTATCCCAGACACATCCGACCGTCTCGCGCTTTCCCAGAGGAATTGACACCAGATCGCCCGGCTGAAGCGCCATGGGTGCCAGATAGTCTAACGGACCCGGAAAAGGCAGCGGAACGAGCACCGAGACACGCGTTCCGGTGGGGGGTGGCTTTCGCCAGAGGTCAGGCTTGGGTAGGCTGCTGGATGCCATGCCTGTGTCTAACCTCCCTGAGCCCGAAATGCCATGATGGCCCATGACGCATTACGCGACTGGACCGAATGGCTGACCCATGAACGGCGCTCCAGCCTGCGAACGGTTGAGGCCTACCGCCATGATATCGTTATGGCCCTCTCCTTCTTTGAGCAGCATCTGGGGGGCGAGGTTGATCTGACTGCTCTGGCAAAGCTCTCCCTTGCTGATCTCCGGGCGTGGCTGGCTCATGAAACTGCCCGGAGCGAAAAACCCACACGTCGCGCCACGAATGCCGATGCGCGCGCTCGTTCCAGAGCACGGCATGTTTCGGCCCTGCGATCGTTCTTTCGCTATCTGGCCATGCGCCATGATGTCTCGAACCCTGCCCCGGGACTCCTCACGACCCCTCGACTGAAAAAGCGCCTTCCACGTCCTCTTGGGCAAGAACAGGCCCTGGCTGCGCCGGAAGGGATTTCCGATGATGCTTTTACGAGCGCTGCTGCCATCCGGGACAAAGCACTCTTTACACTTCTGTACGGGACGGGCTTGCGGATTGGTGAAGCCTTGGCCCTTGATGTGCGGGACCTGACCAACGCTGGTGAGAAAATGCTGCGCGTGGTGGGCAAAGGGGGGAAAGAACGTCTGGTCCCACTGCTTCCGGCTGTCCGTGACGCGTTGGAGTTATGGAAAGGCGTTCACCCTTCTCCGGCCCCGGACGCTCCGCTGTTCTGCGGTGTGCGGGGAGGCCGCCTAAACCCCGGCGTCGCCCAGCGGGCCATGCGCGAATGGCGCAAGGGAGAAGGCCTGCCGGATTCTGCCACACCGCATGCTCTTCGCCACTCTTTTGCGACCCATTTGATGGAAGGTGGCGCTGATCTGCGTGCCATTCAGGAACTCATGGGCCATGCCAGTCTTTCCACCACCCAGGCTTATACTCTGGCAGACGAAAAGCACCTGCTGGACGTCTGGCGCAAGGCACACCCACGGGCGAAGCAGGAATGAAAAGACTGACATGGGGCATTCTGGCTGCTCTTATGGCTCTGACCGGGAAGGCTGAAGCAGTGCCATGCCACACGGTACAAGCGGCCGTTTTGCCGCTGCGCGATGATGGTGGATATCTGAGCATTCCAGCCCAGATCAACGGTCATGCGGTCTCCATGATCGTAGACACAGGCTCACAGGGTAGCCTGATGACACCGCAGGGCGTTGCAGCGCTTCATTTACCTCAGGACCCTGACCTTCACACTGTTATGCAGGGCCCCAACGGAACACCTCGTCTTGTTGCCAACGTCCGTATTGCCGATCTGCAACTGGGCCACCTTTCGCTGGGCGCCGGGTCCATGCCTATAGGCTCTCTCCCTGGTTCCCCGATGATTCATCCACCTATTCTGGGGCTTCTCGGGGCAGATGTTCTGGATGGGTATGATCTGGAGTTTGACGTTCCCCATCAGAAGCTCATGTTCTGGAAAGTTTCCTCAAACAGCTCGTCCTGCCAGCTTCAGCCCACGTGGAAAGGCCAATGGAATACGGTTCCGGCCCGACAGGTTGACGAGCGCCTGATGGTAACCTTCACGCTTGATGGAACGCGCGGAACAGCGCTTCTCGATAGCGGGGCGCGTTCCCATATTGTCAGCACCGACTTCGCCTATCGCCTCGGTCTCACGGATGAACTGCTCGCGCTCGATCCTGGCGGTATCACTGCCGGTGTGGACCTGCATGAACGCCGATACCACTGGCATCGCTTCAAGCGCTTTTCCATGGGAGGCACAGTCTGGGTCAATCCGGTCCTGACCGTGGCGCCGGTTCATGATCAGGCCGACATGCTGCTCGGTTCAGACTGGTTCGCCAAACATGACATCTGGCTCTCTTACGCCACAAGCCAGATTTTCGTCCGCTAAGGCGCTTGCGGCGTACAAAACGT
Organism: Gluconobacter sp. P1D12_c; assembly: GCF_018812105.1. Lineage (NCBI taxonomy): Bacteria > Pseudomonadati > Pseudomonadota > Alphaproteobacteria > Acetobacterales > Acetobacteraceae > Gluconobacter > Gluconobacter sp. P1D12_c. The sequence continues at coordinate 124,761 of NZ_JACSIQ010000007.1, read as the reverse complement.
CCCGGCTTTCATCCATTCCTTGCGGGCGGTGGTAAAAGCCCACCAGTTCAGGGCTTCGCCTGTTTTTGCCTGATGGATGGTGGCTGCAAACACGTCATGCACACAGGGATCATGGCGTTGCTGCGTTAGGTGACAGAGCTTCAGATAAAGATCGTCCGGCTCACAGGATGCCAGTTGCGCAGTTGAGGTAATCCCCAATATGGCAAAATCTGCGAGTGCTGCTTTGCCAACATTCTTCAGCATTGTGAGATCACTCATGCCTGCTCGCCCTTTATTTGAGGCAACCATTGTAGCGAGCAGCACTTTAAAGTCCTAGCAACAAAAGGACATTATTCATGGCGACGCAGGGACTATCACGTTTCACTGGCCGCAAGGTTCTCGTGACGGGGGCGGCATCGGGTATTGGTCACGCGACAGCCCTTCGTTTCCTTGACGAAGGCGCTCATGTCATTCTTGTGGACCGGGATCAGGAAAAGCTCGACGAGGTCATGAAGAGCCTCGACCCGAACAAAGCTACGGCCTCTCTGACAGATATTTCAAAACCCGACGAAGTTCAGAAACTGTTGGGCCTAACCAAACAGACGTTTGGAACACTGGATGTGCTGGTGAACAACGCCGGTGTCACCACAATCGGCACGGTTCTGGACAGCGATCTGGACGCCTGGCAGACCGTGTGTGCCACAACCTTGACCGGAACCCTGAATGTCAGCCGCACCTTTCTGCCCCTGCTGATCCAGAGCAAAGGTAACATCGTCAACACGGCCTCCGTCTCTGGAATGCGGGGAGACTGGAACACGGCCTATTACGATGTTGCCAAAGGCGGCGTTGTGAACCTGACGCGTGTTCTGGCGATGGATCACGGAAAGGACGGCGTTCGCGTCAACGCCATCTGTCCATCGGTCACACGCACTGCCATGACGGCTGATGCCCTTAAAGATCCAGCTTTCGTCAAAAGCGTCGAAGACCGCGTCCCGTTGCGGCGTCTGGGAGAGCCTGAAGATATGGCCGCAGCAATCACATTCCTAGCCAGTGAGGACGCGGCTTACATTACCGGATTGATTATGCCTGTTGATGGCGGCGTGACCGCATCAAACGGGCAGCCACCATTCCCTATGAGCTGATCTACAAAACATTACTGCACGTCTCCGCGCCGGTCCCGCACGGAGACGTTTCCTGAACGTGTGGCGAAGAAATGCAGCCCCTGCCCTTTGGAAAGAGGGCGCATATGGGCCGGGATGGCGAAATACATCCGGTTGTTTTCCAGACTCCAGATGATGATTTTGTCCGTAAAGAACGGAAGTCCCAGACTTCCAATTTCTACTTCATCCTGAAAGACAACTTTTTCTTTCTCTATCGGCGCGCCACCCATAAAAAGGTTTTTGACAAGCGCGCCCTGCCCCACACTCAGAAAATCATCATAGTGAGTAAATTTCTTCTGATCCCCCAGACCTTCCAGGTTTTCCTTTAGTGATGAAATCCAGAAAGACGGAAATGTCGTGTATGTCAGATCAGGATCAAGGCTGACGCGCTTCTTCTTTTCGCCAACCCGAATATGCACTGTGAAGTCGTCTTCCATGTCCACGGAATGACTGTCATTTCCCAGGAATGTTTTAAACGCCAGCTTGCAGGCTTTCGTATCTTTGACATCAAGATACGCGAACTGTCTTTCCGGAATATCTATCAGAACTGCCAGGCGGGATAACGCCGCACGTCCGAGCACACCCACAATCGGTCGCCCGTCAACCATCTGCGTACTGGCCTTCGCAAGCAAGACAACGTCTACATCTTTCAGCGGAATATCATCCAGAACCAGTTCATTAATTTTGGAATGAAAGGCGCTTTCCTTATAGGTGCCGTTAATGACGACTTTGGCGTCATCATAGCCCTTGGGAAACTGTATTCCTTCAGAATTCCGGACGTAAATGTAATCGAAGGCCGGGCTGACATACATCGCAGCGGGTTTGCCGTTGATTTTCACTGGTATCAGCGGCGCATCTCCCTCGCCTCCCAGTAATGGGAGAATAACTGGTGCAGTGACACAGTCCGACTGCTCTTCCGCAGACGCAGGCGGCATCAGTCCCAGGATGACCGTAAGAGCTACCAGCCCAATAAAGAGAAAGCCTCTATTGATCACTGATCGTGACTTTCCGAACGCGACCAGAACATGACACCTCATGATGACACCAACGCCTGACCATTTCCCTTACACCGAAACTCTCCAACAGCATTCTCAATCCTGAATGACCGGCATAAAAAAAACCTCCGTCCCGGTAAAGGAACGGAGGTTTCTGACACCCACTGGAACGTAGGGGATTATTCGCCTTTGAGGCGGCTGTTGCACTGGGACCAGTACCCGCCACCCTTCTGGATCCACTTCAGGCTGCCGTTGCCGCCGTTCGCCTTGTTCGCATTGTACTGTGCAACACAGGTCTTCATGCGAGCCTTGCCAGCGGATAGGCTGGAGAACTGAGACGACACAGCCGTTGGGAATACAACGTTTCCAGACGTGACCGGGGCACTCTTGGACGCAATCGGTGCCTTCGTGCCTGCAACAGACGAATCAGGCGGGTTCGCCTTACCCGTCGTAACAGGCGCCGTCGTTGTTGGTGCTGCCGCAGCCGTTGCCGGGGCAGCAGTTGTCACAGGCGCGGCTTCAGCCGTTTCGCTACCACAGCTTGCAGCCTTGAAAGCCTTGTAGCTTTGACCGTTCAGGGTGCCGCCCTTCTTGGCGGACTGGAATGCAGCATGGCATTCCTTGGCTGTCATCGCGTGTGCAGGAACCGAGGCAAGACCGGCAGCCAGAACAGCGGCCAGGGAGAGGCGGGACAACATACGGCTGGAAACCATGAAAAACATCCTTGTCTGTCGACCGGGAAGTCGCAGCCTCCCGGTTCAGAAACGCCGGTGACTACGATCAGTTGATGCGTTCACCATGCATGGTCGTATCGAGGCCTTCAAGTTCCTCTTCTGCAGAAACACGCAGACCCATGACACGATCCAGAACCTTCAGGATCACGAATGTCATGATGACACACCAGACAATCGTCACGCAGACGGCTTCCGCCTGAGCCAGAAGCTGTGAAAGGCTGCCAACCGTACCAGCCGGATTGGCGTCTGTTGCAGAGAGCGGCCCATAGGCCAGAACGCCCGTCAGCAGAGCACCAATGATACCGCCCGTACCGTGAACACCGAATGCATCGAGGCTGTCATCATAGCCGAGAGCGTGCTTGAGCCATGTTGCACTCCAGAAGCAGACTGCACCGGCAATCAGACCAATCACCACAGCGCCGCCCGGCAGGACAAAGCCCGCAGCAGGCGTAATGGCGACCAGCCCTGCGACCACGCCGGAAATGATACCAAGTGCCGTCGGCTTACCCGTCCGTGCCCACTCGACAGCCATCCAGGCGACACCACCAGCGGCGGCAGCAAGCTGCGTTGTCAGCATGGCCATGCCTGCACGGCCGTTAGCGCCCAGCGCGGAGCCTGCGTTGAAGCCAAACCAGCCGACCCAAAGCAGGGACGCACCGATAATGGCGTATGTCAGGTTGAACGGAGACATGTCATCCGTTCCGATGCCCCGGCGCTTGCCAAGAACATACGCACAGACAAGGCCAGCCACACCGGAGTTGATGTGCACCACCGTGCCACCGGCAAAGTCCACAGCGCCCAGACCAGCGACCCAGCCCGTTGGGCTCCAGACCCAATGAGCGACAGGTGCATAAACCAGCAGTAGCCAAAAGATCGTGAAAACGCACATGGAAGAGAACTTCATACGTTCCGCGTAGGCCCCTGTAATCAGGGCTGGCGTGATGACGGCGAACGTCATCTGGAACATCATGTAAACGCTTTCCGGGATCGTCATCGGAACAGCGGCTGTCGTCCCTGCCCCAAGTGTGAAAGCGGAATCAACGCCGTTGTGGAAGTTTGCTGCCACACCGTTCAGCAACGCGCGGGACAGATCACCAATCCACGGCGTACCGTTCGAAAAGGCCAGACTGTAACCCGCAACCATCCAGACGAGGCTGGCGATACAACAGATGGCAAAAGACTGGATCAGGGTCGCAAGAACGTTCTTCTTGCGAACCATGCCGCCGTAGAACAATGCAAGACCAGGCACCGTCATCATCAAAACAAGTGCCGTGCTGATCAGCATCCAGGCTGTATCACCTGTGTCGATGGCCGCAGGCGCATCAGCAGCCATCGCGGATACTGGCAGAAGTGCGCCAGCAGCCATGATCGAAAGACCGGAACGTCTCATCACAGAGCGCCCTCCCCGGTCTCTCCCGTGCGGATGCGAATGAGCTGGTCGAGATTGGAGACCATGATCTTGCCGTCCCCGATCTTCCCGGTACGTGCTGCCGTCATGATTGCTTCAATAACATCTTCCACAACGGAATCCGCCACTGCGATCTCGATCTTGAGCTTCGGAAGAAAACTGACGTGATACTCGGCGCCGCGGTAGATTTCCGTCTGGCCTTTCTGACGGCCAAAACCTTTGACTTCCGTCACGGTCAGACCTTGCACGCCCAGTGGCGTCAGCGCCTCCCGGACATCGTCAAGCTTGAAGGGTTTGATAATTGCGGTGACGAGCTTCACGAACGGCATATCCTCGTTGGGAATCAGAAGACTGGTGGCCAGTATGGCCCAGATTGTACCAGTTCAACAACAATATACGAAACGGCCCGGAGGCACCGGAAAACCGGCACCTCCGGGCATTTCTGCTCCGTCTGGGTCTTGAAGGACAATCAGAACGTGGCGTTGATACGGCCGTAATAATAACCGCCAGCAATGCCAATACCGGAAGAGTCCGTGTCGTAAGCATTCGCCCCGAGGTAGTTCAGATACTTGGTCAGACGGCGCGGACGCTGGTTGAAGATGTTATTAGCGCCCACAGCGAAGTGCCACATGTGATTGAGACGGTACCCAACCTCAAGATCCGTCAGCCAGACTGGCGTATTCTTGAACTGTCCCCAGCAGACGTTGGAATACTGAAGGCTCTGCCCCTTGCAGGTCAGGCTGGCAGGCGTCTGATCCTGATAGGTCAGCATGGACGTCGTTTCGCCGTAGCGCGTCTGACGGAGGTTCACATCCCACTTCCCGATCGTCCAATACGCGTTCAGGATGATCTTGCTGCGCGGAGAGGTGGACGTCAGATACGCAATGCTCTGTTCGTTGAGATAAGGATTGCCCTGAGAGTTCGTGTTGATGTGGCTGACACGGGTCCGGTTGAGGTTGAGAGCCATGGTCAGGTCCAGGTTGCCATACTGATGCATGTGCAGCAGATAGTCAGACTGGATATCAAGGCCCTGGGTCCGGGTGCTGCCAACGTTGGCAAAGTAATTGGCAGACACGTCAGACGTCGTAATACCCGTTGGCAGTGTTGCGCCCGTCATTGCAATCGCCGAGATGGCGGAGTCACCATAAACAGAACCGGCGCCGGAAATCCGATCACGAATGTTGATCTGATAGACGTCCGCCGAGAGATGCCAGCCATCAACGGGCTCAAGAATAATACCACCCTCGGCACTCGTGGAGCGTTCAGGCTTCAGATGCTGCGCGCCAAGGCTCTTGCCAGCCGCACCGGACGTGGACAGCAGACCGGATGCACCCGTCGGCGACACATTCAGAGAGCTGAAATTTTCTTCCGGCAGCGTTGGCGCACGGAAACCGTTGCTGATCGTGGCACGAACGGCAATGCGCTTGGTGATGTCGTACCGTGTGGAAACCTTGCCATTCTCGGTATTGCCAACGTCCGTGTAGTGCTCAAAACGGCCTGCAAAATCGAGATCCCAGTGCTTCAGCGGATGGAAGTCACCATCAAGATAGGCAGCCCAGACGTCACGGCTCCACTTACCGGCGTTCTCTGGCATCAGGCCCGCATAACCCTGCGTTCCACCGTCAGCATAAGACCCAACTTCGCCTGGCCAGATCTGGTAGGTTTCAAGACGATGCTCGCCACCGAAAGCCACCGTGACCGGTACGAGATCAGCGATTTTCAACTGCCGGCGGAAATCCAGATTGTTGGTCCACTGGGACAGGCGATACGTCTCGGCACGAACCGTCGTTGGGGATGTTCCCGTAGCTGCAATCAGATTCGGGTTGGCGGTGTTCTTGTTGCCGATATCGTCTTCATCCGCACCATAAGTGGAGCTCAGGTCCCAGGAGAAACCGAAGAAATTATCCCCCTTCAGACCCAGGGTCGCAGCATAATCGTTCTCTTCAATGGTTTCGAGCGGAGAGAAACCATAAGGATACAGCGTCGGGGCAACAGACGGCATACGATAGTTTTCGTAAGCCTCGGAATGACGGTGAGCATAGGTGATGAGGCCATAGCCATTCACACCTTCCGTCAGCGTCTTGCCAAACTCGATGCTGAGATTTTCGCGGGTTTCTTCTGGTGTGCTCAGGATCTTGTTGGAATCGTGCGGGACATTATAGCCCTTGTATTCAGAATTCCCCGGAACAGTTCGCACGTCCGTCGTGTTCGGGACCATGTGATCGGTGTGGTACATCTGTCCGCTGATGTGGACATACCCGTCCCCCAGGAAGCCGAAGCCACCATCCGCGCCAAGCTGATACTGCCAGCCATCGCCGTTATAGGCGTTTGCACCCGTCTGCGCGGTCATGTTCAGGCCATGCGGCGTCTTTTTCAGAATGATGTTCACAACACCTGCAATGGCGTCTGAGCCATACATGGCGGCCGCGCCATCACGCAGAATTTCGATGTGATCAATTGCAGAAGCCGGGATCATATTCAGATCGACCGGCGTTGAGCCCTGCTGCGGACCGGCATCGGCGTAAATGTTGGCAGTCGTATGACGACGCTTTCCATCCACGAGAACCAGAACTTCGTTCGGGTTCAGACCACGCATACGGATTGAAGACGTCAGCGCACCGGCATCGGCTCCCATGGCGTTGACCGTGATGGACGGGTCCGTACGGACGATAGCGTCTGCAAGATTCATCTGCCCTGAACGGCGCAGCGTCGCAGCCGTGAGAACACTGATAGGGCTCGTCGAATCCCGGGCGCGGCGGTTGAACGCATGCGTTCCCGTCACGATCATCTGCTCATTTGTATTGCTATCAACGGCATGAGGGCGACGCGGCGTGGCGGCAGCCTGACGGACGACTGTTTTCTTCCCTGTGGTCTTGGCCGTCACCTTTGCAGGCGCCGTGGCCTTGGTCGTTTTATGCACGGCAGCAGAGGCCTGATGTGCTGGGTGCAAAACCGTAACGATTGTAGTGGCGAGAAGAAGTGACTTGAGGCGCATTCAGGCAGTCCTAATCAGATCCGGTGTTCGGTTCAGATTAGAAACGTTTTAAAATGTGTCTACGATTATTCCTTTGTCAGAATGTATCACAGGATTTCCAGTGCATAAATGCCACACTCCTGTGGGTTCAAAACGAAATTTTTGAACCCAGAAGTATGGCACTGAGAAATTTCAGGAAACCGCTGATGTGTTCAGGTCCGGTCCGCGATATTTTCCGTCGCCTGGCCGGTTGACGGGCGGCGACATGAGGCTTTCGGGCCACGGCGTGTCAGACGGAGAATCCGATACGACCGCAGTCCGTCCGCGCGGCAGACATTCCGGCATTTCTACCTGGATACGGCGCAGCATGCGTTCGCGGATATCGCACGACAGGTTCCACATGTTTCCTGCATCCGCCGCCCCTGCGATCATGCGGATGGAAATGACCTGAGCATTACTGTCTGCAATCTGGCAGGCGATGGAGGAACGATCCTTGTCCCAGTCCGGACAATGCTCGATTTCTTCCATGAACATTGCCCGCAAGCGATCCATCGGTGTCCGGTAATCCAACCAGAGAAAGATGGAGCCGATCAAAGACTGTGAACTATGCGTCCAGTTCTGGAACGGATTTTCGAGGAAATAGGAAATAGGCACGATATAGCGGCGGCGATCCCATGTCCGCAGGACGACATAGGTCGCATTAATCTCCTCAACCCAGGCCCAATCTCCGTTCAGGATCAGCATATCTTCCATACGGATCGGCTGCGTAATGGCGATCTGAATACCTGCAATCAGATTGGACAAGGCCGGTCGGGCGGAGAGACCCACGATCAGGGAGGCGGCACCGGCAGAGGCAAAGAGCGAAACGCCAAATTTCTGAACGGAATTGAAAACCATCAGAGACGCAGCGACGGTCAGCACCCCGAAGGTGATCTCAATCAGACGACGGAGCACCCGGATCTGCGTCTGATGAGACCGGACCGTGATGTCATCCACGTTTTCCTTGGCACTGATCCGGTTCAGGTACTGATCGGTCGCCAGACGAAACGCCCTGATAATGCCGAAGCCCAGGTTCATAATGAACAGGCAAGCGAGCACGTGCGCGAGAAGCTTTTCAGTCTCGGGAGAGAAGCCCTCCGTCGCTGGCAAAGCTGCGCTGGCGGCTATGATCATCAGAAAATAGCGGACATTCATCCTTAACCTGATGGTTAAAGCATGAATGAACTGGATCTTCCTCAGGCCCGGCAGGCGGGGCAGCGCATCCGTGATGATCCGGCTGAACAGAAGAGCAATCAGCGCCGCTGCAATCAGCAGAAGAACAGAACCCAGCGGGTCAGGCAGCCAGTCGAACTGGTGACGAAGGCTGGACATTGAGTCCACATAATTCTGTCTGAACATTGGTCTCCCTAGACGATCACCTGTCATCCACCATCAGGTCACGCGGAGGCTGCATCCTGAGCGAATGAAATGCTGTAAGCGGCGTCCACCAGCCCGCATTTGGCCAAGGACGTCAGACTACAACAGCAGGCAGACCCAACTGTTCCCGAAATACGAACAGTTCCATTTTCACTATTTTAATTTGTTATTATATTGTTGTACGATTTATGTTGCCGAAATGAGACACTGATTTACCCGTCTTTTCGGCCCCACAGATACCAAACAGCCGAAGCGAAAATTTTAAGAGAAAATCAGTATTTTTAAGCCTTTTCAGTTCCTTATCACAACAAACTACAAACACCGATTCATGTTGTAATTTATAATTATAAACATATTTTAGTGGTTGTTTCATATTATAACTATTTGGTGTAGTTTTATGGCCGCCGCCACTTCCGTTCTGTCATCTGTGTTTTCGTTTGCTCTGCTCATGTCAGGGACCTCGGCCATTGCCCTGGCAGCAGACGCTCAGGACGAGCATTCTCAATCCGAGCGAAAACCCTCTGTCGCACCCCATCATAACGGACATTCCAAACCAGTCCCCACGCCCCATAAGCAGCCCAGTGCAAAAAGCGAAAGCGTGACGGTTCTCGGTCATGCCCATCAGGCTGACGGCGGAGCGCTAGGGACGCGCCGCCTTCTGGATACGCCATTTTCGATCAAGGTCGTGACGGCAGCAGAACTTCAGGAACGGCAGGTCAAATCGTTGGCACGCGTTTTTTCACAGGATGCATCGGTCATTTCAAACGGCGACACGTATTCGTTCAACGCCTATTCCGTCACGGTCCGGGGCGTACCGCTTGACGATTACAACGGCTACAAGATCAACGGTACGCCCTTCTTCATGACAACCGTGGAACTCCCGCTTGAATCATTCGAAGCGGTGCAGCTTCTCAAGGGTGCTTCCGGTTTCATGTACGGCTTCAACGCGCCCGGCGGCATCATCGATTTCCAGACGAAAAAGCCAACCGACGCCCGCACATTTTCCTTTGATGCCGGATACAGCTCAGGCGCCGTGGGCAGTCAGCACATCGACACGGGTGGGCGCCTTTTCCGAAACGATATTGTTGGATATCGCCTCAACCTCACCCATGAAAATGGCGAAACCTATAACGGATCGCACGTCACGCGCTTTTCAGGCTCCCTATCCACGGATGTGCGGCTCGCTCACAACCTTCTGTGGACAGCTGACGCCATTTATCAGGACCGTCAGGTCCGTGGTGGCGTGCAGGACTTCTTTATTGATGATCCGTCCGCCTATGGCAGCAACCGTCTTCCCGATGCCATCAGCGGACATAAGAACCTGACGGCATCTCCGGCAAGTATGTTTACGTCCCACACCCTGTTTGTCTCAACCGGGCTGCATTGGGATATTACAAAAAACTGGACGGCGCGCATCGATTACAGCCACAGCATGGACTATCGCCGCTACCGCGGAGAGTGGATGTCCCTGCAGGATCAGGGTGGCAACTATGACACTTATATGAGCACCAATCCTGGAAGCTGGGCACAATATGATCAGGTTCAGGCCATTCTGGAAGGCAAGTTCCGGACGGGTTTTATCCGGCATGATTTCACGATGGGAGCGGCCTGGCAGGGACTCAGCAAATATCTGCCATATGACTCTGATTACGTGAATATCGGAGGCCAGAACCTCTACTCGCCGATCACTAGCCGTTCTTATAGCGGAAGCTGGGACACCGCGACCTATCGGAATTATCGTTCCGATCAGGTCGGTCTTTTCGGCAGCGACACCCTGACATTTGACAAACACTGGTCACTGCTCGCCGGCATTCGCTTTACCGATTTCCACCAGCTGACCTGGACGTCCGCCGGGACAAAAACAGCGCTGCGCACTACGCCACTGACACCAACTGCCGCCCTGATGTTCCATCCATGGAAAGACACCACCATTTACGCCAGCTACGTTCAGGCGCTGGAAAACGGTGGGACCGTGGGAGACACCTATAAGAACGCACGCGAGACCCTTCCGCCCATCCGTTCCGATCAGGTTGAAGTGGGTGCAAAGATTGCGCGCCAGACCTGGGACCTGACAGGCGCGCTCTATCGCATCACGCGAGGGGCGCAGTATGCCAATGCGGACAATGTTTATGTGTCGAACGGCACCGTCACATATCAGGGCGCAGAACTCAGTGGTCATGTCGATCTGCCGTTTGGCATTACCCTCACGGACAGTCTGGGTGCCGAAGGCGGAAAATACAGCAAGGCAGATGCCAGCGTTAAAGGGAACAAGATCGAGGGCATTCCGCTGTTCCAGAATGTCTTTCAGCTGACGGACCGTATCCCGGGCGTGCCGGGTCTCTCGGCAACTGCGGAAGTTCATTATACCGCGTCAATGTGGGGGGACAGTTCCAACAGCTTCCATGTCCCGAGCTATACGCTGCTCAATCTGCGGGCCAGCTATCGCACCAGCATCGGCCGTCACAAGGTGACGCTACGCGCTGAACTCGATAACGCCACGAACCTTCATTACTGGGGCTTTCTGGCCTCTGATTACTTCTTTGTCGGGACACCGCGCGCTGTCTTCCTGAACGCACGCTTCGATCTCTGATCTTTTCTGCCCCTTTCTGCCCTCTTCCGCTCCACACGTCACAGGAGTAGGACAGGGGCAGGGAGATGAGCACGATGACCAAGACACATTACGACCTGTGCATTAACGGAGCTGGTCCTGTTGGCGCGACACTGGCCTGTCGCCTGGCAGCCGAAGGTGTACGGGTTCTGCTCATTGACCGTGCGGCTCTCCCAGGCATGGAAGATCCCTCTCTCGATGGCCGGGCATACGCCATTGCGGAAGGCTCACGCCAGATGCTGGAAGCCGCAGGTATCTGGGACAATCTTCCCGGTGTGTCCCAGCCGATCCGTGAAATCCGCGTCTCGGATGGCCGCCCGCACGAGGCTCCCTCGCCGCTTTTCCTGCATTTCGGTGTGGACGATGCCCCTGAAGGCATGAATTTCGGCTGGATGGCAGAAGCACGCGATCTGCGTCTCGCCATTAACCGGACGCTTGAACAATACGAGACGCTGGACGTCCGCGCGCCAGACACTGGAACCTTCACGTTCCACCCGGATCATGTGTCGATCCGTTTGGCATCGGGTTCAACCGTGACGGCCAAACTGGCTGTCGCCGCTGAGGGACGTCGTTCCCCATTGCGCGACCAGGCCCGCATCGGCCTGACCAAACTCCCCTATCATCAATGCGGTATCGTTGCGACAATCGCACATGAAAAGCCCCATGACGGCGTGGCGCTGGAACAGTTCCTGCCCGAAGGGCCTTTCGCCCGACTGCCAATGCCAGGAACGGCTGAGCATCCGCATCGGTCCGCTATTGTCTGGGCAGAAGGCGAAGGTCGCGCCCAGCGCTTCCATGACCTTCCCGATGAAATCTTTGCCCGCGAAATCCGTGCCCGCATGGGCGATGAGGATCTGGGCGCCATCACACCTATTGGCCGCCGCTGGATTTATCCGCTGTCAGCGCAATATGCGCAGACATATATTGCGCCGCGTCTGGCTCTCGTTGGAGATGCGGCCCATGGTATTCACCCGATTGCAGGTCAGGGGCTGAATATCGGTTTTCGGGATGTCATCGCTCTGGCAGACTTGCTGATTGACGCCCATACGAAACGTACAGATCCGGGCAGCCGAGAACTCCTTGTCCGCTATCAGCGCCGCGCCCGGCCCGGCAATATGGCCATGCTGGCCGCCACGGACATTCTGGAACGTCTTTTTGGCAACGATAATCCGGTTCTGCGGCGCGTACGTGACCTCGGTATTGCGGGCGTTCATCGTCTGCCCCGCCTGAGACGCGCCTTTGTTCGCAAGGCGATGGGCGTATGAGTTCAACCGTAAATCTTGATCAGCTCTGGCGAAATATGCAGGCACAGGCCTGCAGCTGCCATGATCCTTTGATTCAGGATGTTTTCGCTACGAATATCGGAGACCATCACAGCTTCAGCTCGGGCCTTGCGTCCCTTCTAGGTACAAAGCTGGCGGATCGGTCCATTTCTGCTACGGCCATCACACGGCTGGTCACTTCCATTCTTCTGGAAGTCCCCGGCATAGCCGAGTCAGCCGCCGAAGATATTCTGGCAATTCATGACCGTGATCCGGCCTGCCCGGATCTGGTGACACCGTTCCTGTTCTTCAAAGGCTGGCAGGCGTTACAGGTTCATCGTATCGCGCATCACCTCTGGCAGAAAAACAGACGGCATCTGGCTTATCATTTTCAAAGCCGGGTCAATGAGCTGTTCGCAATCGACATTCATCCGGCCGCGCGCCTTGGTCGACGCCTGAGCATCGACCATGGAACGGGGATTGTGATCGGGGAAACCTGCATCATCGAAGATGACGTCTCCCTGTTCCAGGACGTCACACTGGGTGGCACAGGGAAACTGACCGGGAACCGACATCCGATCGTACGCCGAGGGGCCATGATTGGATCGGGTGCCAAGGTGCTGGGGCGCCTCATCATCGGCGAAAATGCCCGTATTGGTGCGGCATCAGTCGTTCTGGAAGATATCCCTGCCAATGCGACGGCAGTCGGAAATCCGGCCAGGATTCTGGAGCCTTCCAAAGTCAGTGCTGCAACAGACGCCAAACTTCCGTCCTGAGCGAATACAGAAAGAGGCCGCCTCCTTTCGGAGAACAGCCTCTTCCTCAAGTAAGGCCTCGTTGGCGTTACGCGCTTACTGATTCGAGAACTTGAACGTCGTCGTGTAATCGAATGTCTGACCCGGCTTCAGCTCCGTCGTGGGAAAGGACGGATGGTTCGGGCTGTCTGGATAATGCTCGGCTTCAAAGGCGATAGCGTCTGTCTGACGATAAGCGTGGCCGGAAATACCTGCGTACCCACCGTCCAATGAATTGGACGTGTAAACCTGTAGCCCCGGCTGGTTGGTCAGAACTTCCATGCTCCGGCCAGAGCGTGGGTCATAGACTTTTCCAGCGAGACGCGGCGCCTGTCCATATGCTCCGTTGACGACCCAGTTCATGTCGTAACCACGCGCATACATCATCTGGATGTCATTGCTGCGGAGGCGTGCGCCCACTTCAGTTGGCTTGCTGAAGTCCAATGGTGTGCCTGCAACTGGTGCAAGCTGACCCGTCGGGATCGAGGTGCTATCGGTCGGGGTATAGCTGTCTGCGTTGATCTGAAGGATTTCCGGCTCAATGCTACCAGAGCCTTCGCCATTCAGATTCCAGTAGCTGTGATTTGTCAGGTTCAGAACCGTCGGCGCATCGGTTGTCGCCACATAATGCAGTGACAGAGCATTGTCGTTCCCCAGCGTATAGGTCACGTGCGTTGTCAGTGTTCCGGGGAAGCCCTGGTCTCCGTTCGGACTGACCAGCTTCAGCGTCACATAGGAGCCGCTTGCAGAGACGCCTGTCTTTTCAAGCGTCCAGACGTTCTTGTCGAACCCCTTTTTACCACCATGCAGAGCGTTCGGGGCAGCCGTAATGTCAGTGTGGTAGATTTTCCCATCTACCGGGAAGCTGCCGCCTGCGAGACGGTTTGCGTAACGGCCGATAATCGCTCCGAAGAACAGTCCACCCTTGGCGCTATCGACGGTGTATCCCTTGAGATCGCCAAACCCAAGGACGATATCCTGCGGATGCCCATTACGATCCGGCGTTTCAACAGATTGAATAATGCCACCATAGGTAATGACGCGTACCGTCACGTTATGGTCATTCTTCAGGGTAACAATACGGACAGGCTTACCATCGGGCGTGTTGCCCCATGGCTGAGAGAGTGCCGTTGGACGCGCCTGAGCAGCCCCAAGAGACAGGCCAACTAGGGCCACGGTGGCAAAAAGTGGTGCTTTACAGGCAGAAAATCTGGACACTGGAAAATTCCCTGGTGTTGAGTTGCCGCCACACTGCTCTCAAAATATTTCAGCCGTCAAAGTCGCCGGAGTGTCCTTCTGACTTCTGGATCGTTAAAGGATCTCGTCCCTTCCCTGTGTCATAATTTGGATACATAGAGGGGTGCAGCTTGGCACAGTATAGGCTATGACTACGGCCTTCCGCAGTTTTCCGCGACGGACGGCTCATGGCTCCGCTGGCGGCACACCAATTGAATGGGAACGGATTTCGAAAATTTCCGTTTTCAGATGAAGTCTTTGTGAGCACGCCCGCGGAGTGGGGTTTTTGAGGAATGGTTATGGACTCTCGGCAGGACAGAATCGGTATCAGGGCGACGCGCTCGCGTCGTGGCAGAGCCATTGCAGGCGTTTTGGCACTGCTGACGCTGGGGGCCTGTGGCTCCCTGCATAATCCCCCGCCGAAAGATCCGGACGACCTTGCTGATTACAAGGCTGCCAACGATCCGTACGAGCCGCTGAACCGGAAGATGTATAACGTCCAGATGTGGGCTTATCACGTGGCCCTGCGTCCCGTGGCCAAGGCCTGGATCTGGGCGGTTCCGAAGCCGGTTCGGCACAGTATTTCCAACATCAATGAAACCTGGCGTGAGCCTGCGGTGTTCTTCTCTGATGTTGGGGCTGGAAAGCCCCG
The DNA here is from genome assembly GCF_018812105.1 of Gluconobacter sp. P1D12_c. NCBI lineage: Bacteria > Pseudomonadati > Pseudomonadota > Alphaproteobacteria > Acetobacterales > Acetobacteraceae > Gluconobacter > Gluconobacter sp. P1D12_c. The sequence goes on along the minus strand of NZ_JACSIQ010000007.1, from coordinate 109,543 downwards.
TCGTGCGGGTGACTCGTTCATGCGCTTCACGATCAACATGAGTGCGGGAGTGGCGGGTTTCTTCGATGTTGCCAGTCTGGTCGGTTACAAACAGCATGAGACTGACCCGGGGATGACGATGGGAACATGGGGCGTGAAGAGCGGCCCATACCTCTTCATTCCGTTTGTCGGCCCCAGCAACTTCCGCGATGGTATCGGCTATGGGATCGGGCAGGCTCTGACCCCGATCAATTATGTGCCAAGAGGTTATGGTCTACTGACATTCAACTGGGCCTACAATATTCTTGGAACGGTTGATGGCTTTGCCAACAGTGTGGATCAGATCGACCATCTGGAGCAGGACAGCCTTGATCCGTACTCCTACGTCCGTAGTGCCTGGCAGCAGAACCGCCAGAGCCAGATTGACGCTATGACGAACGATCACCGCGCCACCACCCCAGACTGGTACAACTGAGGACAAACGCATGCTTAAAGCCTTTTCGCGCCGGACCCTTCTTGGTGCTTTTGCTGCAGCCCTCACTTTCGGGGCTGGCGTCGCTCATGCCAATCCGGCAACAGATTTCGTGAATTCCTTTGGTGGCCAGTTGGTCAGCATTGTTAATTCCGGCAAGCCACTGGGTGAAAAGAAGCGCGAAGTCCTTCCGCTTCTTCAGTCCAATGTGGATATTCAGGGCATTGCCCGCTACTGCCTCGGCCGCTACTGGCGCACCGCCACCCCGGCACAGCAGCAGAAGTACCTGCAGCTTTTCGATCAGGTTCTGGTCAACACGATCACGGATCAGATCGGTAACTATCAGGGTGTGAGCTTCCGGGTCACCGGTACGAGCTCAACCCCGGATGGCGAACGGGTCAATGCACTGATTGACCGTCCGGGCCAGCCAGAGGTCAACATGCAGCTTATCATCGGTGGAAATCCACCGAAGGTCGTGGACATGTATGGTGAAGGTGCCAGCCTGCGCATGAACCAGCGCGGCGATTACAGCTCCTATCTGGCTCGCCACGGTGGCGATGTTGGTGCTCTGAACTCCGCTCTGGAGCGTCAGCTCAGCAATCACCACTAAGTGCTGCACATCGAAGCTAACACTCTGAAAAAGGCCTCCTGAACGGGGGGCCTTTTTTTTTGATTCTAACCTACAAGCCTTTATCGCGGGGCCACGTGCTGCACTGTAATGTGGAACCGATAGATTGTGTCTTTTCCGGTGAACAGTGCATCGGTCCGGCCTTCCTGATGGGCCAGAATTTCCGCCACTTTCTGGGACACGAGATTGACATGAACAATTGCAGGCAAACTGATAGACGCCGTCTGCAGGTTAGGAGGAAGAGCTACGATCTCCGTTCCTCCCAACGTCATAACGAGCGTATGCTCAATGATGCGCATACCACCAACCGCCGACTCAGCTGGTTTGGGGTCTGCGGCCCGAGCGGCCGATAGAGAGGCCACACCCAAAGCCAGCACAACAAGACCTGCCGTTCGTATGTTTTTCAGAAAATCGACCATATTTATTCCTCGACGACCGCGTCGTCTTAATTCAAATGCTCACACCTGAAAGCGACAGGAAAAATTCCCTGCTTTCTGCACCTTTTCAGGCAGGAGCAATTTCGTAGAGGAACATCGTATCGCCATCCCGCTTGAAAGTATCGATATGACGCATGCCGATACTTCCCAGCACCATACGGGACGCAAGATTATCTTCGCGGGCAACGGCTACGATCCGGGGCTCACCCTCATCAAGGACATACCGGATCGCTGCACCCGCAGCTTCACGAGCAAGTCCCCGGCCAGCAGCCCACGGAAAAATAGAGAATCTGAGGCCAAGGCCGCGTCCATCGGGGCGCTCATGCACGCCCGTCATCCCGACGAAGCGACCATTTTCACGGATGGCAAAAATACCGATACGGCGACGAGCCCAGAAGGCGACGTCTTCAGCCATATCCTGCTCTGCCTCGGTCCGGCTGCGCACACCACCAAGCATACGGCCAAAGGCACCAGCATCAGCCTTCAGGGCGATCATGTCCTCAAGGTCCGGCCAGTTGACCGGAGTGAGGACGAGACGTGCTGTACGGAGTTCTCGCCCTAACAACCGGGCCTCCTCAAACCGTCAGAAACCGGGGCAGAATAGCCTACCCCGGTGACGTGCAAAAGGAACGGTCCGTCTTAGCGGGCCAGCGGGCGATATTTGATGCGGCTTGGCTCAGTCGCATCCGGGCCCAGACGGCGGCGCTTGTCTTCTTCGTAGTCCTGGAAGTTGCCTTCGAACCACTCGACATGGCTATCGCCTTCGAAGGCCAGGATATGCGTGGCCAGACGGTCAAGGAACCAGCGATCATGGGAGATGACCACCGCACAGCCAGCGAAGTCTGCCAGAGCATCTTCGAGGGCACGCAGCGTATCAACGTCAAGATCGTTGGTTGGCTCATCGAGCAGCAGGACGTTGCTGTCTTCCTTGAGCATCTTGGCAAGATGAACGCGGTTACGCTCACCACCTGACAGGATACCAACACGTTTCTGCTGGTCAGAGCCCTTAAAGTTGAACGCTCCGACATAGGCACGGGACGGAACCGTCCGCTTGCCAAGCTGAATGACGTCCGTACCGCCGGAAATCTCTTCCCAAACGGTCTTGTTGCCATCCAGCGTATCGCGGGACTGGTCAACATAGCCGAGCTTCACCGTCTCGCCGACCTTCAGAGAGCCACCATCCGGCGTATCCTGGCCTGTGATCATCTTGAACAGCGTGGACTTACCCGCACCGTTCGGACCGATCACACCCACGATGCCACCCGGCGGGAGCTTGAAGTTCAGGCCATCGATCAGCAGACGATCACCAAAGCCCTTCGTCAGGTTTTCGGCCTCGATCACCGTACCGCCAAGACGTGGGCCCGGCGTGATAACGATGTCCGCCGTGCCACCAACCTTCTCGGAGTTGGCTGCCAGCATCTCTTCGTACTTGGTGATACGAGCCTGGCTCTTGGCCTGACGCGCTTTCGGAGAGCTGTTGATCCACTCCTGCTCGGCAGCAAGAGCACGCTGGCGGGAGCTTTCTTCCTTCTCTTCCTGAGCCAGACGCTTGCGCTTCTGTTCCAGCCAGGACGAGTAGTTACCTTCGAACGGATAGCCACGGCCACGCTCAAGCTCGAGAATCCAGTTCGTGACGTTATCAAGGAAGTAACGGTCATGGGTGATAACCATGACGGTGCCCTGATAGTCACGCAGCGTCTTTTCGAGCCAGCTGACGCTCTCGGCATCAAGATGGTTGGTTGGCTCATCGAGCAGCAGAATGTCAGGCTTTTCGAGCAGCAGGCGGCACAGCGCAACGCGGCGACGCTCACCGCCGGAAAGCTTGTCAACCGGGCTGTCTGCTGGCGGGCAGCGCAACGCGTCGAGAGCGATCTCCAGCTTCCGATCCAGCTCCCAGCCGTCACCGGCATCGATGATTTCCTGCAATTCAGCCTGTTCCGAGAGGAGATTGGTCATCTCCTCATCGGACATGGGCTCAGCGAACAGCATGGAAATTTCGTTGAAGCGATCGAGTGCGCGCTTGAGTTCACCAAAGCCGAGAGCGACGTTCTCACCAACCGTCAGCTTTTCATCAAGCTGCGGCTCCTGCTCGAGATAGCCGATCTTGACGCCATCAGCCGCCCAGGCTTCACCGCCGAATTCCTTGTCGATCCCGGCCATCACCTTGAGCAGCGTGGACTTACCCGCGCCGTTGACGCCGAGAACACCGATCTTCACACCGGGCAGGAAGGAAAGGGTGATGCCCTTAAAGACCTCACGTCCACCCGGATAGGCCTTCGTAAGATCCTTCATGACGTAGACGTACTGGTAGGCGGCCATGATGAGGTCTCCTGTTCGGTGGTGGAGTGTGGAATGAGCGGCGGCAAACAGGCTCGCCAGACAAAAATAGAGCACCGTGCGCCCGGAGGGACTCGAACCCCCAACCAAGCCGTTATGAGCGGCCGGCTCTAACCAATTGAGCTACAGGCGCGCGGTAGCTGCACGAAATCGCGCACCTGACACATTTTTGCAAGGGCTGACATGGCGAAATGTCTTTTTTTGCATTATGTGTCAAAGCGCCTCCCGTCCCCGACTGGCCTCTGAAGGCCATTGCCGCCGTTTCGAGAAGGCACCTACCGGTTTTCATTATTCTGGGGGAAGACGTGGCTGGACGCTCATTGAAACACATTACAACGCCGCACATTCGGTGATGCAGGCAAGCGCGACAGCTTTTCTGCAAAAATTCCGCTGGCTCTACAGCCCGGACCCGGTCATGGCCGGCTACGCTCTCCGAACTACTCTGACGTCCCTGCTCGCGCTGGGGATTGCCCTGAAGATGGAGCTTGGCAGCCCGCAATGGGCAGCCCTGACTGTCTGGATGGTCGCGCAGGGCACGCGTGGGCGTAGTCTGGCAAAGGCGAAGTGGCATCTGTTCGGCATGGTGCTGGGCGTGATCTGCGGCGTGATCCTCGTCGCGGTGTGTCCTCAGGCGCCTTTGATGTTCATTCTGCTTCTGGCCGCAGGCATCGGGCTGTTCTGCCTGATTGGCACGTTCATGCCGGGGCCGGCTTCCATGACCAACTACCGTATTCACGGTATGCGGGCGACGGGCTTCACCTACGCCATTGTCTCCCTCGATGGGATCGCGGACCCGCACCACATTTTCGAAATTGCCAGTTCGCGCGCCACATACATTGTGCTGGGTATTGTTCTGGAAGCATCGATTTCCGGGCTGTTCCAGCTCGGCCTCACGAAACGAACGCGCCAACAACTTACCAGCACTTTTGAAGACACTCTAAAGCCAGCGCTTTCAACCATCGCAGACATCCTTGCGGGCAAGACGGATGCTCTGGAAACCATGCAATCTGTCTTCACCCGGATCACCACTTTGGGGGATCAGGTTGAATTCGCTGAGGTCGAGCTGGGACGACAAGACCATGCGGGCGATCATACGCGCGCCGCGCTGGCGAACATCGCTGTTCTCCTGGCGCGAGCCATGGACCTTGCCACGCTGATGCGTCTTCCCCTCAGTCAGGATGACGCGTTTCTCGAACAGGCTAAAACCATCCAGCACATGTTTCTCGCCTTGCCCGCGAGGCTGGAAAGCACCGAGAGCATGGACGCAATTTTGAGCGACCTGCGAGACATCAGGCGGGACTGTCGACGCCGGGTCGTGGAAGATTTCGATACTGTTCTTCCCAAAGCAGAAGACCGCGCTGCCATGCTTCGCCATGGGATGTTGCAGCAGTCTCTGGTCGAACTGATTGATGCGTTGAGAATGGCCCTGCGGCAGTTCGAAGCCAGCCGCAATCCTCAGCCTCACGATCATTTCCATGAGCCTATCCGCTCCTATCGGGACTGGCGGCAGGCCATCGTTAACAGCCTCCGCTCATCGGTAACTGTCTTCGGGGCGGGCGTAATCTGGATTGCAACAGCGTGGCCCAGCGGCCTGACATTCATCATGTTTGTCGCGATTGCATGCAGCCTGTTCTCAACGCTGGAGCGCCCGGCCCTCGCGACACAGGCCTTTTTGCATGGCGCCTGCTGTGCCGTTTTGGCTGGGGGCGTGCTCGATCTGCTCTTGCTGGGAAAACCCACAACATTCGAAATGCTCGGAATGTGGTCTGGCGCTGCCATGATGCTCGGCGGGCTGGCCTTTGCTTATCCGCCGCTGACGCTTCCGGCCGTCTCTTACAACCTGTTCCTGCCCATCCTTCTAGGCCCGTCCAATCAGGGCCGAACGGATGAAATCGTCTATTTCAATACGGCCATGCCGCTGGTTCTGGGGCTGCTCTACACGTCATGGATGTATCGCGTTTTCCTGCCCTATGACCCGGCGCATCAACGCTGGACCATGCGCGAACACATCCTTCAGGACCTGCATCACATTGCAGAAGGCAAAACAAACGCCACACTTGATACAGTGGTCTCACGCAACGTGGATCGCTTCGTCCGACTGATGACCAACTCGGGGAATACACCGTCTCCTGTGGTTCACGCCTATCTGGCGGGGATTCTTTCAGCGATGCGCGTCATGCTGAATCTGCTCCGCCTTCGCGCCATCAACCATGATGCGTCTCTCAATCCCCGCGCGCATCAGGCTCTTGAACTGGTTCTGGCTCGGATGAGCCATTTCAGTGGGCGTTATCACGGACATTATGGGCGAACGCTGCGCGCCACGCTCCTTGCCATTCAAAGACTGCGAGACTGTGAGACAACCGAATCGCGCCCTCGTCAGCGCTTCGTGCTGATCGCTGCCCTGACGGCTCTGGACGTCATTGCAACTGAACTGAACACCAACAAGATATTCTTTGACACAAAGACTCCCTATCTCGACCCTCCAGTGTGAGTGCTCACGAAGAAATGTTCTGAAATAGACTTTTCTTTTCACGAAAAGGGGGGAAATGTTCCGTTTCAACCGCGGAGTGCCGCGGGAAGACAGGGTCTTCAGAAAGGATACCGTCATGTTTCGTCGTATCGTGCCCGCTCTCGGCCTAGCTCTTGGCCTCGGCGTGATGTCCACGGCTGCTATGGCCCAGGAACAGTCGCCACCGCCTCCTGCTGCCGTTCAGGGCACGCCTGGCAAAGATTTCACGGGCGTCTCTCCTGCCAATCTTGCAGGAATCATGAATTACTGCGTCGAACTGCAGTATCTCTCTTATGATGAAGGCAACCCGGCTCTCTATGGCCTGAGCGAAAAGTACAAGGCCACCGAACAGACGGTTGGCAATGAAGACTATGCTCTTGGCACCGCTGGCTTCTTCAACAGCAACGGCAAGCGCTATTATCTGGTGGCCTACACCAACGAAGATGACCGTCGCGCAGCCTGCCACAATGCCCTGAAGGCCGCACAGCCGCTTCTCTGACCCCTGACTTTCCGAGTTTATCGGCTTCTACGAACGCTCCAGCCCTGTGCTGGGGCGTTTTGCGTTTCTGGCGATCTGGCCGAGCGCCCTCAACCCCGCACCTAACGCATTAGCTCCCCATCATGTTTTTGCTTCCGCTCTGGGCAGAAAGGCGCAGGACAGCTAAGGTTCCGCCGTCTTAAAACCAGTTCAGGACGTGAACATCATGGACGTTTCCAAGATCTCGCCCGGCAAAGACGTGCCGAACGACATTAATGTAGTTATCGAGATCCCGCAGGGCTCTCAGGTCAAGTACGAAGTGGACAAGGATAGCGGCGCGATCTTCGTGGACCGTTTCCTGTTCACGCCGATGGCCTATCCGGCAGCTTACGGCTTCATTCCTGGTACTCTCGCCGCTGACGGTGACCCGGCTGATGCCCTCGTTCTCGCTCCGGCAGCCGTCGTTCCTGGCGCCGTGATCCGTGCACGTCCGATCGGCATGCTGAAGATGGAAGATGAGAGCGGCCAGGATGAGAAAATCATCTGCGTTCCGCACGACAAGATTCATCCGCAGTTCACGGACGTGAAGTCCATCGACGACTTGCCAGAGATCACACGCAAGGCGATTGAGCACTTTTTTGAGCGCTACAAGGATCTTGAGCCCAACAAATGGGTTAAGGTAACAGGCTGGGCTGGCAAGGAAGAGGCTGGTAAAGTCATTGAGGCAGCACTCGCAGCAGCCAAATAATACGATGCTGTGGTCCGTTTTATACGGATTATAGTTTACATCGTTTGGTATAGGCTTTGTTTTTTCCTGAAAAACGGAGCCTATATCATATGAACGTGATTTTTTAGAAATTTATCTCATAATCTCTGTTCTTTATCCCGGAAAAAGTGTTACGAAGATCTCGCAACCTGATACCCGAGGATAAGAGACTTGTCTCGCCTGCATCTCTATGCCGCAGCCTGTGCGGTTTGTTTTACGCCCGCCATCGCTGCCGCTGAAGGCGCGACCAAGGCTCCCGCACCTGTCACGACCGTCGTTCAGTCAAAGGCTGGCGACAAGGTTACGACCGTGCGCGTTCTCGCGCCCATCACGGTTATGGACTGGCCAGACCAGAACTCGGAAAACCCGAGTGTTCGCGTTAACACCCCGCTTACAATCATGTCGTTCGACAAGGAGCAGGTACCCCCACTCCCCAAGCCTGAGGCCTTGCTGACCAACCCGTTTGGCTGGAACAAGTGGCTCCGTGACCGCGGCATCGCGATCATGATGGACAATACCAACGAATACACGGGCGCCATCACCAAGCCGACACCGGGCTATGGGCTTCGTCAGGGTAGCAGCAACGCAGGCCAATACAGCCTTGAGAACGATATCGACTGGGAAAAGCTCGCTGGTATTCGTGGCTTCTCAACCCATGCCGTCGTTGTCGGCCGTTACGGCATTCCCGCCAGCCGCATGTTTGGTGACAACCTGAACCCCAGCTCCGAAATCTATGGTGCAGGCGGCAACGTGGTCGTTCACCTTGTCTATGCTTACGGTGAAGAAACACTTGGGAACGGTCATTTTGACGTTGCTGCCGGACGTATTCCGTTCCTGAACGACTTCTCCGCCAACCCGTTGTACTGCAACTTCCAGAACAATGCCTTCTGCGGTAACCCGAAGGCATCCTCTGACAACACAACCCATTCGTCCTACCCAGATGCCGTGTGGGCGGCCCGTATCCGCGTTCGCCCGACAAAAAGCACATATATCCAGACCGGCGTCTATTTCGCGCAGGCAGGCATCTACAACAACGTTCAGTACCGGACGGGCTTCAAGCTCAACGGCGCAGACATCAATGGCGAAGCTGTGCCAGTGGAAGCTGGCTGGGAGCCGTTGGTGGGCAAGGACCACCTGCCGGGTCACTACAAGGTCGGCTACGCCATCGACAATGCACCGCACAAAGACAACTACTACGATGTCAACGGGAACCCGTATGTCATCTCAGGTCTGGCGCAGCGCACGGTCAATTACTCTTGGGCAGCCTGGTTCCTGGCGGATCAGATGGTCTGGCGCCATCATACGCCTGGAAATCCGGACGCAGGCCTTGTCGTGCTGGGTGGCTTCTACGCCAACAGCCCCCGCACCCAGACACGCGCCCAGCAGTATGAAATCGGGTTTGTGGACAGTGGCTTCTGGAAGGCTCGCCCGCTGGACGGCATTGGTGTGAACTTCACCTACGTTCGTGTTGCAGGCAGCGTGTCCGATACACAGCGCCTTCAGCTTGCTCGTGGGATGTCACTCATGAACGGGTCTTACGGGATCCAGAACTACGGCGAAGTGCTTGAAGCGAACTACCGTATCCACGTGATGCGTGGCGTCACCTTTGCACCGGACTTCCAGTACTACTTCCGTCCCGGTGGCCAGGCTGCACTGCATAATGCAGCAATGCTCGGCTTCAAGAGCCACATCCAGTTCTTCTAACCTTTCCCAGCGGCCAGTCAGATATCGTGACTGGCCGCTTTTGGTACTCAGCCCTCGTCGGCCAGACTGTTTTGGAGAGACGAGGACTGCACCTGAGCAGCCAGGTGATGCGCCAGTTCAGCAGCCTGCTTACGGATTTCGGGTATGGCCGTCGTTTCGAAGGCCGTCCCCCAGCGCATCGGGCCAATGGCATACAGGCTCGTACACCATCTGCCCGAGGCATCCTGTAAAGCGCCCCTGTCATCACAAACCAGGCCACCCAATGGGGTTTGTGTTGCCCACCCTGCCTCGAGCAATCCTGTTAACAAAGCTGAGCCGACTGTCCGATAATCACGACTTGGCCCCGTACAGTTCACCGCGTGATCTACGTCGAGACAACGAAGCCGTTCTGCTCCCTGAATGCTAAGACGCACCCCGCCTGAAACCGCGGAGACCTGCTCCACGCGCCCTTTCAGGGTTTTCAAAGTCCCGGCTTCGGTTTCCTGATCGAGCACTGATCGAAGTGCTGGCGCCATTCGATGCCGCACGATGTCCCACCGCCGCTGAAGGTGGCGCGCAAAGCGGCGTTTTTCTTCTACTGGCAGTCGGCCCCAGAGCGCGTTCGTATGGGCACGCAGAGCATTGACCATGCTCCTCCAGGAAATACCTTTGCGCAGACACGCCCGGAATAAAGCAAGATAAGCTCTCGCACTCGGGGGCGTGGCGAACCACACATCATCCACCCCGGCCGCCGGCGCCTCTGCATGTGAGGTCGGATACCATCCATGCCGGGAAATAGCGGTAATCTGGCCTCTGTGCCCCTGCTGTCTCAAACGAACCAGAACATCAACAGCTGTCAGCCCGGTTCCAATCAGAGCAACGTCATCATCAAGGCCAATGCGGGTATAAAGATCATTCTGCCATGCTGAAGGAGAGTATCCGGGCACCAAACGCCGCGGGTCTGACAACACGACGGGCGAAAAATTGCCAGTCGCGAGAACGACATAGGACGCTGCAATACAGGCACCGTCAGCGAATGTAAGATTCCACCCTTGATACGCCTTGTCGCAGGCAAGAACATGGCCCTGATGGTATTCTGGCGCAGCCTCTGTCCACAGACTTTGGAGATAGCGCCCATAAATCGCTCTGGGAACAAAATCTGAAGCGCTGATATGTGGATCATGATGCTCTCGTACCCACGCCAGAAAGTGCGATGGGTCATCCGTAACTGCGCTCATCCCGGACGCGCAGACATTCAGATAGTGTGAGAGACAGGGAGTGCCATATGCCAGCCCTCGTCCCGGCTCTGGCGCATCTCCAACAACAATCAGTTTCGCAGCACAGCGGGCTTTGCGCAGATACCAGGCCAGAAGCGTTCCGCTGGCGCCACTTCCGATAATGGCAATGACCGGACAGGATGGATCAGGATTTTCCACGGAGGCGCATCACTCTGTTCGGGGCTGGACAATGCCCTGATCATCGCTGCCTTTTCTGCAACCATGCGACTTTTATCGTAACAGAACGCCACCTTGGGGCACTTCAGGTTCCAGAAACGAAAAAAGGCGCCTTAAGGCGCCTTTTTCAAACTGGAGCGGGTGATGGGATTCGAACCCACGACCCCAACCTTGGCAAGGTTGTGCTCTACCCCTGAGCTACACCCGCATTCCGTGAGGCGGCTTATGGCGGAAACTTGCAATATCCGCAAGAGGAAAGACGAGTGGAAAAGCATTTTCCTGATCAGGAAATATTTATGAGCCAGAAACGAAAAAAGACGCCCTAAGGCGTCTTTTTCAAACTGGAGCGGGTGATGGGATTCGAACCCACGACCCCAACCTTGGCAAGGTTGTGCTCTACCCCTGAGCTACACCCGCGTTCCGTGGGCGGTGTTATTACTGAACTTTCAGGGACATGCAAGAGAGAAAATGGACCTCCCAGTCAATTTTTCAATCTGCACCGTTTCTTATGAAGAAAGCGCCATGATCTTCTGGGGAAATGAAAAGCATTCCCGTGAAAGCGCCCTTGCACACAGAGCCATCAGGCCCGATCTTCAACGGAACTAGATTTTCCCAGCAGGATGGCTTCCATTCCATGAGCAGCACTTTTGACGAACATCTGATTGGCCAGTCCTCGTCTTCAGGCAAGGCCGCATACATCGTCGAAGCAGATCAGACGACGTTTATGGCGGACGTTGTTGAGGCCAGCCAGCAGATCCCGGTTCTGGTGGATTTCTGGGCCCCGTGGTGCGGCCCCTGCAAACAGCTGACGCCCGTTCTGGAAAAGATCGTCCATGCTGCCAACGGACGGGTTCGTCTGGTCAAGGTCGATGTAGAGGCCAACAAGTCCCTCGCGGCTCAACTGGCTCAGATGGGGCTTCCGCTTCAGTCTATTCCTGTTGTGGTCGCGTTCTGGAAGGGCCAGGTTCTGGATCTCTTCCAGGATGCACAGCCAGAAAGTGAAATTCGTCATTTTGTCGAATCGCTTTTGAAAGCTTCTGGCGGCACGATGCCCGCAGCAGATATTCTGGCAGCAGCCAAGACAGCTCTGGCAGACAATCAAGCCGCGGAAGCTGTCGGCCTCTACGCGCAGGTTCTCGATGCAGAACCTGAAAACCCTGAAGCATGGGGGGGGATGCTCCGCGCGCTTCTAGCTCTCGATGAACTAGAGGGCGCAGAAGAAGCGTCCAGCCAGATCCCTGCCAAGCTTAATAACCATCCTGAGATTACGGGAGCACGTGCAGCCCTCGCTCTCAAAATAGAAGGTGCAGCGGCAGTCTCCGAACTGGATACTCTCAAACAGCAGGCCGCCGCCTCACCAACTGACTTTGATATCCAGCTCAAACTGGCTGGGGCACTCAATGCTGCGGGAAATCGCGCTGATGCTGCGGATGTTCTGTTGGGAATTATCCGTCAGGACCGTGAATGGAACGAAGGCGCTGCCAAAACCGAGTTGCTTCGTTTCTTCGAAGCATGGGGCCACACGGACCCTGTAACGCTTGCTGCGCGTCGCAAGCTCTCTTCTCTCCTGTTCTCGTAATCCCATGACGAAAACGCCCGACACCTTCCTGGATCTGAATGATATCCCGCGCAGGGTTCCAGCTCTTGCGGACCTCACTCTTGCGGATATTCCACCGCGGGTCGGGCTTTTCCCACTTTCCGGGGCCATGATCCTGCCTGGCGGGCATCTTCCTCTCACGGTCTTTGAACCCCGCTATGTCGCCCTGCTGGAAGACGCACTTGCGGGGCGTCGCCTCATCGGGATGATTCAGCCTCAGGAAGAGGACGAATCCGATCCTCTGCCGGTGCTGCATAACATCGGGACACTGGGCAGAATTACCAGCTTTACGGAATATTCTGACGGCACGTTCTCTATCACTCTTCTGGGCATCACGCGCTTCAGATTGCTGATGGAAGGCTTGACGCAGCGTGGCTGGAGGGAAGGCACCATAGATGCCTCCCCTTTCTTCTCGGATCTGCTGGAAAGCGACCCCTCCCCGATTAACCGGGCACGCTTGTTAAGCCGCCTGAAAAGCTACCTGACAGCACATCAGCTCCAGACTGACTGGTCTTTGCTTGATGAACTGGATGATGACATGCTGCTCGTCATCCTGCCGATGCTTGTTCCGTTCAGTTCTGAGCAGAAACAGGCCCTTCTTGAAGCAAGCACGCTGGATGACCGCGCCGGGGTCTTGCTGGATCTTCTGGCAAAAGGCATGGAATGACCATGAATACTGAACTTGACCCTCGCCTCCTGTCTCTTCTGGTCTGCCCCCTCACCAAAGGGCCGCTCACCTATGACCGTGACACGCAGGAACTCATCAGCCCGCGCGCAAAGCTGGCATTCCCGATCCGGGACGGCATTCCCATCATGTTGCCGGAAGAAGCACGTTCGCTCTGACTGAAGATTTTCTTCAGAGCTGATGCTGTGCTGGAAGATCGTTCTGAACCTTGAAGTTCATGACGATCTTCATCAGCTGAGCAGCATCCCCAACCAACTCCTGACTGGAGTTGCTCATCTGCCTTACGATCGCGGCGTTGGTTTTGGTCACAGCTTCAAGCTGTGTGGTGCTGGTGTTGATATCCATAATCCGCTGAGCCTGAGCTTCCGCACCTGAAGCAATCTGCCCCACTGCTTCTCCCAGGCGATTCACAGATGCACTGATGTTGCCGAGTGCAGCCCCTGTCTCATCGACCATCTTCACGCCACGCTCCACGTCTTCCATACTGCTGCTGATCAGTTCCTTGATCTCGCAAGCGGCAGTCTTGGATCTCTGAGAAAGTGCGCGTATTTCCTGAGCGACAACGGCAAAACCTCGCCCGGCATCTCCAGCATGCGCAGCCTCTACGCCTGCGTTTAAAGCCAGAAGATTTGTCTGGAAGGCGATTTCATCGATAACGCCAATAATCTGAACAATCCGCGTGGATGACTCCGAAATTTTGGCCATTGCTTCAACTGTCCGAGCAACAACTTCCGTACTTTGCCCTGTCTCCTGACAGCAGGCTTCGACCGTCTCATCCGCCTGCCGTGCCTCTTCAGCCACTTCCTTTACGGACGTCGTCAGCTGGGTGATGTTGCGCGATACTGTGCCCAGTGCGTCGACCTGCTCCGCGATACGACACGCGATGTCTTCGGACGAGCTGCTGAGTGTTCGGGCGCGATGCTCCACCACGCCCGACGTAGAGCGTACACCCTGCACAATTCGCCCTAGCCCATTACAGGCACGCTGGAAGGCTCCGCTCATCCGTGCCGCCTGACTGGCGAGTTCGGGATCGATGTCCTGTACAAGATCTCCCTCGGCCATGCGGTCCAGCGAATCTGCAAGAGCTTCTGAAAGTGCTGACAGACTTTCAGTGCGCTCCTTCTCGGCGCGCGAACGCTCCTGCCCATCCAGATTCAATGTGTATGTCTGAAGGCCAAGCTCCATATCCAGAAACGCGGCTTTCACCAAAACGCCTACCCGCGCAGCAACGTCGTGACTGGTTAGACCTGATGGGCGCTTACCGAGCAGCCTGCCAAGAAAGCCTTGTTTCTGCCTTGGCCAAGCATCTTGAATAACGCCGGCGACAATACCTTCGACCAGTAGCCCATAACTGCCGATATACCACTGGGGGTCCAGGCCAATCCGGGCGTGAGTATTCCCGATCGCCCGCGTACTCTGGACATAATCGGGGCCAAAATCGCCCTCGAGAATACGGCTCCAGTGCATTTCCTGCTGTGTGCGGGCTGAGTTCTGATGGGAAGAGCTTAAGAAAAAACGTGCAAGCGCTGGGGTCTCGTCCACACGACGATAAAACCGGTCAAGCGCGGGAGGCAAAATCCGGCGGACTTGTTGGCCAATTCGCGCTATCAGGGCCTTCTCACTGGCTCCAATCCCCAAAAAGGTAAGGCGCTCTTTCATATCTGCCGCGACCTGCTCGGTCATTTCTGGTCTCCAAGACGTCAACTCGGCCCACTGATAAGGACGCTTTCGCCTTACCACGCCAATAGTTACGCAATCATGAAGACCGGACCGTCAGGCGGCCTCGCTGTCCTTAATTTCCGCTATTCTTCCCGTATGACACTTCCGTATCCGGCACGGCAGGGCGCGGGGTGATGTCGGCTGTATTGCCACCTACACCACTCGTCCCAAAGGTCATTCCTTCAGAGGACGGAGCGCTGCTTTCCCGAGGACGGTTTTCCTCACTCATTCCCCCAGGCGGCATCGGCATGACGGGCGCATCGTCCGCATAAGACATGCCACTGGCATGAGGCCGGCGATGAGTAGCTCTATCCGGCGCAGCTCCCGGCGGGGGCAGCGCGGTCATATCCGCAGCCGGTCCGTCAAACATTGAACCAACACCACATCCCGTCAGGGACAGGCAGGACACCATCAGGGAAAGAGAAAGCCACCGCATAAGCTGACATTACCATTTCCTTGCGGTTGACGCATCCCCATCTCAAATG
The DNA here is from genome assembly GCF_018812105.1 of Gluconobacter sp. P1D12_c. NCBI lineage: Bacteria > Pseudomonadati > Pseudomonadota > Alphaproteobacteria > Acetobacterales > Acetobacteraceae > Gluconobacter > Gluconobacter sp. P1D12_c. The sequence goes on along the minus strand of NZ_JACSIQ010000007.1, from coordinate 94,314 downwards.
GGACACAGCGCTGCCTGAAGCTGCTTCATGCCCCACAGTCGAGGACGTTTTTTGATGTTTGAAGGCCGGATTACTTCTGCCGCCACGCTGCGACGGGCCTGGTGGGACAGTCTCTTTGTAGACCACTCCATCTTCCGCCTCGGCTGGACAAATCTTTCGGAAGTCGTTCCTGGCAAGGTATGGCGTTGCAACCACCCAACACCTTCACGTCTGCGCAGACTGACCAAGCAGCTTCACCTCAAGACGCTTGTAAACCTGCGCGGACATCGCAAATGTGGGTCGGATGCCCTGTCTCGCAGCACGAGTGAAAAGCTGGGTCTGACGCATCTGGATATGGCATTTGAGAGCCGGGGCGCGCCTCACAAGGATCGCATCCTACGCTTTTATGCCATGTATCAGACTCTTCAGTTTCCAATGCTGATGCACTGCAAGTCAGGCGCTGACCGCGCAGGACTGGCTTCGGGGCTAGTCGTGATGTTCGAAGGGGGAACGGCAACAGATGCTCTCAGGCAGTTGCACTGGCGCTTCGGCCATTTCAACCGGTCCCGCACGGGCATCCTGGATGCATTTTTCCTGCGTTACCGCGCTGAAGCCGAAGGGCGTCTTTCCTTCATGGACTGGCTTCAGACCGAATACGATGAAGACCGTTTGCGGGCCGATTTCAAAGCGGGCAAGATTTCGTCCTTCCTGAACGATAGCGTCCTGCGCCGCGAATAGGCCCTGCCTTATTCTTCTGCCGGGCCGAGGCTTCGGATAAGGTCCAGCATTCGCTTACGCACAGAGGGATCTGGAATGCGATAATAAGATCGCACGAGATCAACCGTTTCACGACGGCTGAACAGCGCGGCCTCATCGGCAGGCAGATCAAACAGCCGAGGCGGTTGAACCGCTTTACGGGGCGGACCGCCGAAAGTGGCCTGCGTTTCTGCGAAGCCGGTCGTGACCGAAGGCTGAATGGGGGCAGGTGCCGTCTTGGGGACCGCATCCTGCATATCATCGAAGAAAAAACCGATCGGCACATCCAGGACACGCGCCAGGTCGTAAAGACGGCTTGCCCCTACGCGGTTGGCACCACGTTCATATTTCTGGATCTGCTGGAACGTCAGCCCCAGCGCCTCTCCAAGCTTTTCCTGCGAAAGCCCCATCAGCGTGCGCCGCAGCCGAATGCGGTTTCCGACATGCACATCGACCGGGCCAGCAGCCGCAGCACTCTTTGGCTCGGCCTTAACGTGACCCGTAGACATGATGAACCTCCCCCAAGACCAAGAGAAGGTAAATAAAACAACCCTAGATTGTCAATATTAACCTTTTTGACGCATTACAACCCGTTCTCTTTTGCGGCGAACCGTTGGCCAGAACGAGAGCAAGATGCACAGTATCGACAAAGATAGGGGAATGGCGCGTCCATACCGGGAGAATATCGTTGGTGAGAGGGGTGACGGAATATCACTCACAATGACATCTGCCCGTCCCCACCCCAGACGAACCGTCTCACGGCCAACAGCATCATAAATCGCCGAAATGCCCGTATTGTTCGCGAAGACAACCGGAAGACCTTCTTCCACTGCCCGCAGACGGCCTGTGGCAAGATGCTGGCGTGGGCCAGCACTGTTGCCGAACCAGGCATCATTGGAAATGGTGACCAGCCAGTCAGGCCGATCATGCCGCGCAACGACAGAGCCCGAGAAAATGATCTCGTAGCAAACCATTGGGCCAACACGGCCAATATCAGGCAGATCCCATGTCTTGAGCCCTGGGCCTGGAGTCAAAACTCCTGGAAGCACGTTGAAGGGAATAATCCAGGGCTGGTACTCCCCGAATGGCACCAGGCGGCTCTTGTCATAGATGGATGTGATCTTGCCATCCTGATCCACCAGTTCAAGGCTGTTGTACCAGTGGCCATTTTCTTCACGATCTGACCCGATCATTGCTGAAGCGCCACCGGCTGCATGGGCAATCACCTGTCGGGCCAGTTCATCTTCATCGAGTAGCCCCGGAAAGCCGGATTCTGGCCAGATGACAACCACAGGCCGGTCATCGCCCATCAATCTGGCCTTCTGCGTGCCCTGAGCCGTCAGGCGGAGGTAGCGCCGAAAATTTTCGACGCTCTGCTGACGGTTGATAATTTCATTTTCCGAGACATTCCCCTGAACCAGAACCGCGCGCGGATTACTGATCGGCATCGGGGTTACTGTGGCAAGCCGCCAGTAACCACCACCGAGCCACAGCACGCTGCACACGAGCACGCTTAAAACAGCAACACGCCCACGAAAAAGTGCCAGAGATGCCAGGACCAGTGCAAGAGTCAGGCCGTCGACACCCAGAATGGACGCGGGCTGGATCAGCGCATTGCCGATCGAACCAGGCAATTCCAGATCGCTGCCAAGCGGGTTCCAGGGGAAGCCTGAAAAAATCAGGACGCGCGCCATATCAACGACAGTCCAGCTGCCGGCGAACATCAGAATACGGCGCCATCCCGCTGGCGCAAGACGACAGAGAACCGCCGGAACAGCCATCAGCGGGGCAATAATGAGCGCAACACCCGGAGCCGCGAACGGGATGACCCACCAGAACTGATGGATACGCGTCAGAATGGCATTGGTCAGCCAATACAGGCCTGCCGTGTGAAATCCCATTCCGAACAGGAAACCGCAAAGAGCAGCCTGCTTCCAGGATGCCGCATCCTCAGAGGCGCGGTAGAGGACCAGCAGCCCAAGAGGGAGCACAAAAAGCGCACAGACAGGCGGAAGAGACAGGGCAGAAAACGCCCCTGCCAGCACCATCAGGCCGGCAAGTCGCCAGCCACGCACAGGGAGCGTCGAAATCATGAAGATGATTATCCGTTAGAAAAAACGGTCGGGCCACAGAGGCCCGAGCCGGAAATCAGTCCAGAGCGTCCCGAAGGCGGCGCTCGTAATGGCGGTAATACTTATCCGCCAGAAGTTCACTCTTTACCAGAACGGCTACGTCCGTCGTGTTAAACTGTTCGTCCACGACAGCCCCGTCTCCGACATATCCCCCAAGGCGGAGATATCCTTTGATGAGAGGCGGCAGCTTGTTCAGGCAGGCCCGGTAATCAAGCGTGTGCGGGTCCGTGCGCAGCATTTCCACATAACGATCTGGCAGCGCCCGAATTCTGAGAGCCGGAGGAGCCAGATGATTATGATGCAGATAGGTCAGTTGATCGGAGAGCGCATCAGGATCTGTGCCCGGAAGGCTTCCGCAACCGAACAGCACGTCGATCCGGTGGAGAAAGATATAGGATGCAATGCCACGCCAGAGGAGCTGCATTGCAGAACGTCCACGATGTTCGCGAGCCACACAGGACCGGCCAACCTCAAGCAAACGTCCTGGAAATTCCGTCAGGGTCGAAATATCGTATTCGGAAGCCGTGTAAAAACGGCCAATCTTCTCGGCAGCATCGGAACGTAGAAGGCGATAGGTTCCGACAACGCCTTCTGCACCAGAAGAAATACTGTGGTCGATGACGAGAAGATGGTCGGCAACCTCGTCAAACTCGTCCACATCCCGCTTTGTGCGGAATGCGCGTTCGTCCGGGTGTGCGCCAAGTTCTTCAAAAAACACACGATACCGTAGGGCCTGAGCAGCATCCCGCTCAGCCTCGGTAACAGCGATGCGAACACCCAGAGAACCGCCCCGAAGCTCCTGGAAACCGCCGTCACGGTTCAGAGCCAGCGTGGAGAGGGTCTCCATCTGTTTGAGTGTTTCTTCACTACTGATGAGCGAATGGGCTGTCGGTGAGGCTTTTTCCTCGGCCGGATTGGTGCTCATGATCCGCTCTTGTTCCTGTTCTTGGCAACAGTCTGCTTCGGCGTTTCTTTTTCAAGACGATGACCGAAGAGTTCTATGCGGTGTGAGACGAGATCGAATCCGAGACGTTTTGCAATCTGCGTAAGCAGACGGACAGGTTCGTCATCTTCAAATTCGATGACACGGCCGCTGCCCACATCAATCAGATGATAGTGATGGCCACTGTCGCTGGCCTCATACCGGGCACGCCCACCGCCAAAATCACGGCGTTCGAGAATCCCTTTTTCTTCCAGAAGACGCACGGTCCGATAAACCGTGGCAACGGAAATACGGCTGTCTATGGCGGATGCGCGCCGATAAAGCTCTTCTACGTCCGGATGGTCGCTGGCTTCAGACAGAACATGGGCAATGACCCGACGCTGTCCTGTCATCTTCAAACCATTTTCCACGCAGAGGCGTGCAATGGGAGAATCATCGACAACGACGGAACCTTCTGGCTTCCGACCTTGCGTGCGAGCGCGTCTGTCCGCGATTTTCATATCTACGACCATATCAGCGGCCTAGCCGAAAACCGGACCATTTGTCCAATCAGAGATGCAAATAAAAGAACCGGCTTCCTGCGGATGAAGATCAGGAAGCCGGGAAACATCCTCAGTCTTCGCGACGACGGCCAAGGCCGATCTTGCGTGCCAGGGAGGAACGATGGCTTGCGTAGTTCGGAGCAACCATCGGGTATTCCGGCGGCAGACCCCAACGCTCGCGGTATTCCTGCGGCGTCATGTTGTAGGCTGTCTTGAGGTGACGACGAAGCAGCTTCAGCTTCTTCCCGTCTTCGAGACAGATGATGTAGTCAGGGAATACTGATTTGCGGGGCGGAACTGCTGGCACCGGCTTCTCAGCGGGAACCTCTTCCTGCACATCAACCGTTGCAAGCGAATCATGTACCGCACGAATAAGACCCGGCAGCGCGTCGGCTCCGATGTCATGGCTGGATACGTAGGCGGTAACGATCTGGGCGGTCAGATGGCGCAGATCGAGGTCTGCAGTCTCATGCGGCATAGTGTAATAGTCCTTCATCCGGAAACGACGAATTCTCTATCAGTAGAAACCCATTACCATCAAGCAAAAACAAGGAAAAACCAGAATATGACAAAATATGAAACATTTCTTCTTGATGTAAGCAGCAAGATTTGTCCGATGACGACTGTATATGTCCGCGCCCGCCTCGACACCATGACTTCTGGTCAAAAAATAAAAGTGATCGTTAAAGGTGATGAACCCAGAAAAAATGTAACCGCATCGGTACTAGCACTTGGACACAAAATAATAGAAAATTTACCGTATCAGGAAGACACTGATCTTTACTGCCTACTCATTCTGAAGGCGTAGAGACCAGAACCAGAGCATCGCTTCCATCACGGTAATAGCAGCGTCGATAGCCTGCCTTTATGAAACCGCACCGATCATAAAGTTTTTTTGCTGAATTGTTACTTATTGATACTTCCAGAAATATTTTTCCTTTTGGAAGTATTTGCTCAACCAGAGATTTTCCCAGACCAAGACGCCGGAATGACGGTCGAACAGCCAATGTCAGGACTTCTGTTTCGTCCATGACGGTTCTGGTCAGGATAAAGCCCGCAGGCTCATTTCCTTTAAGAACAACAAGAGCTTCTGTGCCCGGAAGACCCAGAAGGGATGTAAAGGAGTCCGCGTCCCACACCTCTCCTCCTGCAAACGCTTCTTCATGAAGCGCCGCCAGTAACGGAGCGCTTTCCACGCCCGTGACTTGAAATATTAAATCCGGAAGAGACAGTGTCATTGAGGGAGAGGGCGAAGTCCGGCAGCGGGCGGTTTGGCTTCGGGGGGGTCAACATACAGAGGCATCAATGGCCCCGAAGGCAGGGTCTCAGCGGCACGGACAATACCGAGAGCATCCGGAGCGACACAGGCCACAACACGACAAGGCCATGTCTCACGCTCAGACACTGCGTCGCCGGCAATAACCTCCAATGCAGACGCATCGAGATCATCAGCAGAAACTGCGAAAACTTCGCCCATCGGCGGATCCACAAAATACCGACCGCGTCTGGCAACACTGATGCAGGTTACATCAGGCTGACTGAGCGTAGCCCGAATGGCAGCGCCCAGAGTAACACCAATCGTCGGGCACCCCCATCCTGCGGCCAGACCTGCAGCAAGAGAGAGTGACGCTCTTAAGCCGGTGAAAGACCCTGGGCCGATTACAGCCACAACCCTGTCAGGCGAGCCAGACCAACCACCAGCTTCGAGAACAGTCCGTAGTGCCGGAGCAAAGTGCTCGGAAGCCCCCCTCCCCGCCAAATGCTGTTCAGCAACGATACGACTATCTTCGACGAGCGCTACAAGATTGGTCGATCCCGTTCCGGCACCTGCGCCGTTAAAAACAACGGTCTTCACAGGCACAGACACGCCTCGCCGAAGTCGAGACGTGGCGCACGGGGTTCTGCATGGTCCGGATGAGGCCCATTTTCAGCAGGGTAACCAAGTCCCACCAGAAAATTTGCCCGCCAGCCCGAGGCTGTCAGCAGCGCGTCTTCCACCATGAACGCATCGAACCCGGACATCGGCATGGCTGCCAGTCCGAGCATCCGTGCCGCCAGAATAAGATAACCGCCTTCCAGCGTGCCGTTTCGGAAAGCCGTCTCTTCCGAAAGCCCGACATCCGCCGCAAACCAGTCCCGAAGGCCTTCATCTGCGCCCAGACGCGGCAAAGCCTCGAAAAACAGGGGATCATGGCAGACGACAGCCAGAACCGGTGCCGCCATGGCCCGAGCGACATTTCCCGGTGAAAGGGCCGGGCGCAGGCGTTCTTTAGCGTCCTGCGTCGTCAGAAACACAAAGCGTCCCGGAGAGCAGTTGCCCGACGTGGGGCCAAGCTTCACCAGATCGTAAAGGTGACGCAAAACATCTTCCCCGACCGGACGCGGTGAAAACGCACGCGGTGTTCGGGCCTGCGTGAAAAGCACTTCGGCTCCCGGCACGGGACCGGAAGCCAGATCGTCAGTCACGGGAAGAGACGTCTGGCCATCCATGGATCAGTCCTCGACCTGCTCGACGGACTGCACTTCCGGCACATAATGACGGAGCATGTTTTCAACACCATGCTTCAGCGTCGCGCGGGAAGACGGGCAACCGGAACAGGCGCCCTGCATCGTGAGGTAAACAATCCCGTCCCGATAACCACGGAACGCGATGTCACCACCGTCTCCGGCAACAGCGGGACGAACACGTGTGTCCAGCAGATCGCGGATACGCGTCACGACATCCGCATCTTCCGGCGCAACATCATATTTCAGCGCTTCGTCATCACCGGCCAGAACAGGCTTTCCGCTTTCGAAAAACGTCGTCAGAGCGCTGAGAACAACAGGCTTGAGATCGCCCCAGCTGACGTCCTGCGCCTTGGTGATGGATACGAAGTCACTTCCCAGGAAGACGCGCTTGACGTCTGGCAGGGCAAAGAGGGCTTCAGCAAGCTCGGAGCGGCCTTCGGCAGCAGAAGCTTCGCCAAAATCAACCGTGCGCGTGTCATTCGTGACCGGTCGGCCCGGAAGGAACTTCAGCGTGGCGGGATTCGGAGTATCTTCGGTTTCAATGAACATCGTCATCATGTCCTCAATGGCCAGTCCGCACCTGACATGTGCCACTTCAGCCGCTGGCGCAAGGGTCTGGACCAACGTAGTCCCACTTCTTGCCCGTCAGCTCTGAGGACGGGCACCGATCGAAGGCTTACGCGCTGGCGGCAACACAATCGTCGCACACAGACCTCCATAGCCCTTTTCAGCGTCTCCCCGCCCAAGCTTGAGATAGCCCCCTTCTCGGGCAATCTCGCGGGTTACGATGGCCAGGCCGAGCCCAATCCCACCTGTCTGCCGAGAGCGAGATCCTTCGAGCCGATAGAATGGCGCCAGAACCCGCTCGTATTCGCTCTCCGGAATGCCAGGGCCGTTGTCCTGAATGGAAATTTCTATGGCGCCGTCTTCCTGAACCCTCAGCGTCGCGAGGGCATTTCCCCCGTAGTTCAGGGCGTTTTCAATCAGGTTGGACAGAACGCGTTTGATGGCCAGAGGGCGGACATGAACCAGAGCACGGTCCGGTCCCTCATAACGGGCGTCCTTGCCGTGATCCGCATGGTCATCAACCAGAGTCGCAAGGGTGGCGACAATATTGATGGTGCGAGGTTTTTCCGGATCATCGGCGCCTGCGAGATAGGCAAGAATACCGTTGACCATCCCCTCCATCTCATCGAGATCCGACTCGATGGCGGCCTGAGCTTCTCCATCATTGAGAAATCCGCACCGGAGTCTCAAACGCGTTAGAGGCGTGCGAAGATCATGTGAAACGGCAGCCAGAGCCTGCGTTCGGTCGTTGATCAAGCTCTGGATACGGCGCTGCATGGCATTAATGGCCCGCGCAACCCCGCGAACTTCACGCGGCCCACGTTCTGCCAACGGAACCCACGTTTCGTTCGAGCCAATCTTGTCCGCCACCGAAGCCAGAGCCCGCAGGGGCATGCTCAGTCCGCGAATCAGCATGGTTGCAGCGATCGCAACAGCACCTGCCGCGATCGCTGCGGAGGCGAGTCCGCGCGTAAAATGGTGGTGCCCCAGAAGACCGGGAACACGAAAATGAATGTATGTTCCGTCAGGAAGGCGCTCGGACCCGAGCACATCGGGTGTGCCTGTTCCCAGTGTGTAAAGATCAAGCTGAGCCTGCGCGAGGATGGGATCATCCTTGATCAAGCGTGCCGTGAGATCCCTCAGAACAGTAGGGCGATATCCCGGCAGATGCGGCAGGGCCGTTGAGGGCTGCCAGGCAACACTCAGTTCACTTCCTGACAGCATGACTGCCAGAAAGGAGCGCTGTGTCACAGGGGCAGCAGCGAGAACCCTCAGATCTGTACTGAGGGCCTCTCCAAGCTGCGCAATGCGCACATCATCCACGATGTAGGTTTCAGCCTCACCATAAAAAACGGCGTTGGCCAGAAAGACCAGCGTGACCGCTACGGTCAGGACGACGCAAACGCGACCGACCAGCCCCAGCGGCCACAGCAGGATCCGATTCTGAATATTCAGACCCGTTCAACCTCGGCCACGAAAATATATCCCAGCCCACGGACTGTACGAATCAACTGGTCCGCATCAGAACCGAGCTTGCGACGAAGGCGGCTGACCAGAACATCGATGCTGCGGTCAGACACATCGCCCAGGCGGGTCCGTGACAGTTCCAGCAGACGATCACGTGCGATAACGCGCTGCGGGTTATCAAGGAAGCTGGTCAGAAGGTCGTGTTCTGCGCCTGAAATATCGACAGTCGCCCCACTCGGGTCTGTCAGTTCACGACGACGCAGGTCCAGCATCCAGCCTGCGAATTGCAGCCTTTCACGCCGCACCTTCTCCGGTGCTGCACTTGGGCTGCCACGACGGAGCACTGCTCGAACGCGGGCCAGAAGCTCGCGCTGTCCGAACGGCTTCGGCACATAGTCGTCCGCACCGGATTCGAGGCCGGTCACACGGTCGCGTTCTTCACCACGGGCAGACACCATGATGATGGGAACCTGCGAGGGGGGCGTTTCGTCAACATGACTGGCCCCCTGGCCATTGCGCAGGGCACGGCACAGCTCAATGCCGTTCGTACCTGGCAACATGATGTCAAGGATGATGAGATCAACCGGAGCCACTTCAAGAGCGGCCCACATCTCATCTCCACTTGCCACACCACGGGCGCGGAAACCGCCGCCCTGTAATGCGCGCAGAATGAGGGTCCGCATTCCTGCGTCATCTTCGACAACAAGGATACGGGCGGGAAGATCGGGATCGGAAAGATTTGGCACCATACTTTTCCATAATCGCAGCAGGGCAGATACCACAAGCAACAAATCTGGGCTGAAACTGTTCCCTTATCTTTAGCGCTCATGACGGAAAACATTTTCTGGCTTACAATACACGAAACGCAGGAACAGCCTATCTCGGTTCCTGCACTCGACCGGAGTCTCCCATGACAAGCGTTTCTCCCGGCGTCGTAACGGGCGCCGACTACCAAACACTTCTTCAGGCGTGCAGGGACGGCGGATACGCCCTTCCAGCCATCAATGTGGTTGGCACCAATAGCGTCAACGCCGTTCTGGAAGCGGCCGCAGCCAACGGCTCAGACGTGATCATCCAGGTTTCAAACGGTGGGGCACGTTTCTTCGCTGGCGAGGGTCTTCCGGATGCCCATCGCGCCCGTGTTCTTGGCGCAGCATCGATGGCCCATCACGTCCATCTGCTGGCCAAGGAGTATGGAATCGCCGTCATCCTTCATACGGATCATGCTGATCGAAAGCTGATTCCCTGGCTGGAAGACCTGATTTCCCTAAGTGAAGCAGAATTCAAAAACACAGGTCGTCCGCTTTTTTCATCCCACATGCTCGACCTTTCGGCCGAAACACTGGATGACAACCTGGCCCTTTCCGAGAAGCTTCTGACACGCCTCGCCCCGCTGGGCATGGGCCTGGAAATTGAGCTTGGCGTTACGGGCGGTGAAGAAGATGGCGTCGGCCATGATCTGGAAGAAGGTGCGGACAATGCGCATCTCTATACCCAGCCGGAAGACGTGCTGAGAGCCTGGGAACTGCTCTCGCCTATTGGCATGGTCTCCATCGCCGCGTCTTTCGGCAACGTTCATGGCGTCTACAAGCCAGGTAACGTCAAACTTCGACCAGAAATCCTGAAAAATTCTCAGGACGCCGTACAGAAAGCCACAGGAAGCGGGCCGAAGCCCCTCCCGCTGGTCTTCCATGGTGGATCTGGGTCAAGCCTGGAAGAAATCCGGGATGCCGTGTCCTACGGGACCTTCAAGATGAACCTGGATACGGACATCCAGTTCGCATTTGCTCATGGCGTGGGCTCTTATGTGAGCACGCATCCGGTCGCTTTCCAGCACCAGATTGATCCCGCCACGGACAAACCCATGAAGTCCTTCTACGACCCCCGCAAATGGCTGCGTGCGGGTGAGAAGTCTATCGTGGAGCGGATGAGCGAGGCTTTTGAAATCCTCGGCTCCAAAGGTCAGTCCATCGCTCGGAGCTGAAATAGCCCCTAGCGATAGCGCCGGGTCTCAGGGACCCGGCGTTGCCGAGGCAAGCTTCGTCTTGGTCACGTCCTGCGCTGCGGGGACAACCTCTTCCCAGCCTCCGCCAAGCGCATTGTAGAGACGCGCCAGATTGGTCGCGACAGTCGCATCACTGTCAGCAAGACTCATTTCAGCGGATTGTAGCTGACCCTGCGCGTTCAGTACGTTCAGATAGTTCGTCAGGCCACTGCGATACTGGCTCTGGGCCAACTGGAGCGCCTTGCGGTTGTCGTTCACAGCCCGCTCCAGCCCCTGATGACGGAGCTGCTCATCCCGGTAAGCGATCAGCGCGTTATCAACATCATGCCACGCCTGAATGACCGTCTGCTGATAGGAAATTGCCGCAGCTTTCTGGGCATATTTCTTCAGCTCAAGCTGGCCGCGCAAACGTCCCCCCTGAAAAATCGGCAAGGAAATGGATGGGCCAACGTTCCACGCACGCGCATTCCAGAATCCGAGATCACGGAATGACAGGGTCTGGAATCCGAAGTCTGCATTGATGGTAATCTTCGGATAGAAATCGGCCGTGGCTTCACCCACTTCTGCCACAGAGGCACGCAGCTTGGCTTCAGCTTCCCGGATATCCGGACGGCGATGCGCCAGTTCAGACGGCAACCCGACAGGAACGACCGGTGGCACCACAGGGATGCCTGCATCTTTGCTCAGTTCGGCATTCAGACTACCCGGAGGCGCACCCAGCAACAGCGCGAGTACATTTTCTTCCTGCGCCACCCCCTGCTGAAGCTGAGCAGCCTGCGCTTCGGTGTCATGTTGCCGGGCCTGCGCGGAATCGACATCCACTTCCGTGACCAGACCACTGCGATAGCGGCTCTGGGAAATATCCACGATCTGCTTCAGCGTTCCGAGATTGTCCTGAAGGACCTTCAGGCGCTTCTGGTCCCCGCGGAGCGTCATGTATCCACGCGCCATATCGGCCTGCTGGGCTATCAGGACCGAGCGGCGCTCTTCATCCGTGGCCTGAAGATCCGCTTTGGCAGCATCGTACTGGTGGGCCACGCGTCCCCAGAGATCGATTTCGTAGCTGGCATCAATGGATGTCTTCCACTGGTTCAGCAGAGGGATCGTGGCCCCGCTGGCTGCACCACTGAGAATGCTACTGCCCTGATCTCCCAAAAGCCCGTTGTCGGACTTGGCAATATTGCCGCCCACACGATTGATGATTTCCTGCATCTGTTTCGTGCTGAACTGACTCCGCGTGTAGGAGCCAGAAGCACTCAATCCGGGAAAGCGCTCGGCCCCCGCCATCATGAGCTGCGCGCGGCTCTGTGCCAGATTGGCCGTTGCCAGACGGAAGGACAGGTTCTGCTGAACCAAGCGGTCTTCCAGGGAAACCAGCTCCGGATCATTGAAAACTGTCCACCATTTGCTGGCAGCTTCAGCTTCGCTCGTCACACTGTCAGGGGCACCTGCCATGTGATCGGCATAGTGTGCCGGAGACCAGGGATGAGGCTCATGATATTCCGGTCCGACCCGCAGGCAGCCGGAAAGAGCAACAAGGGCGCAGCCAGACAGCAGCGCGCGGGATAGAAAGGCTGCGCTCACAAAGAAACTCCTGAAACGGAAATGATCTTGCGGTGACCGACCAGTTCGGTCAGCATGTTGGAGATGGTATTTTTTCCGGAAAAGGACCTTGCCCACTCATGACCAGCACGCCGACTGACCGCCCCGAGAGTATGCCTGACGAGGCCAGCGCATCTCTGTGCCAGATGCGCGCCAAGCGCGAGCAGATTCTGCAGGGAGCGGAAAAAGTCTTTCTCGCAAGCGGTTATGAAGGTGCGTCCATGTCGCAGATTGCGCGGGAGGCCGGTGTTTCGAAGGGCACGCTCTACAATCACTTCGATGGTAAGGCGTCGCTCTTCTCCGCGTTCTTCGAAGAACGCAGCAAAACCAAACTGGCGGCTATTGAGGCCATTTCCCGAGAGGATGGGCCGGACGTTCATACGAGTCTGCGCCGCCTGACGGAAACTGCCATCAAAATGATGCTCCACTCGACGTCCATGGACCTGTATCGCATCATCGTTGGCGAAGCGGGAAAATTCCCGAACCTTGCTGACGCCTTCTGGCGCTACGGTTTTGGGCGCACCCTGAACAACCTCTCCGACTGGCTGCGTCGCCGCAGGGATGCGGGCGAGCTCCAGATTGAAGACCCGGATTTCGCTGCCGAACAGCTTATGATCCTGTGCCAGGCCCGTATCGTGCATCGCCGTCGGCTCATGCTGCCCGTCGATGACAGCCCGGAAGCCATCAGCCGACTGGCCAACATTACGGCAGATTCCTTCATGAAGATCTACGGCCCGCATCATCAGTGACCTCCCGCCGGCTTCGTCTTCTTCGTGCTGTTCGGTGACAGCAGGAAGCAGAGCGGGACGACGAACATCGCGATGACGCCAATCCAGCGAAACACCTCGTTGTAGGCCAGCATCGAGATCTGGGACGTGAAGTCCATGAACAGACGATGGATCGCAAACGTATGCGCGGCCGCAGGCGTCAGGCCATGCGCTTCACCAACGGTCTGCGCATGATTGATATAGTTCGTGAACTCCTGCCGCCCCGGCGTCATGTTATCGGTCACGTAGTTCTGGTGCCGTTGGCGCGTTTCAATGATGGCTGCCGTGGCCAGGGAAATGGCCATCGAGCCCACATAGTTTCGCGCCATACTGAACAGGGCTGATGCGTCGGAATTCAGCTCACGTGGCAGCGTCGAATACGCAATCGTGGAAATCGGCACAAAGAGGAATGCGAGCGAAGCGGTCTGGGTGATTCGGTAGAAGACCAGATGCTTGAAATCGATTCCGGCATACAGGTTGGCAGCCTGGAACATCGCCATGCCCATGAAGAAAAAGCCAAATGCGATCAGATACCGCAACTGGATGACCTTCATCAGACGCCCGACGAACGGGATGAGAATGATGATGGCAACACCACCTGGCGCCAGAAGAAGGCCGGACGTCGTTGCCGTATAACCCAGAACCTGCTGCGCAAACTGCGGAACGATGATGGCGGATGAGTAGAGGGTCGCCCCTACCATGGAGATCAGGAACATGCCGGTTGCGAAGTTGCGGTCTTTCAAAACCGTCAGCTTCACCAGCGGGTCCTTGGCATAGCAGAGCCAGACGATGGCACCGAGCACACCGATCACGCCCAGAACAGCCATGGTGATGATGAAGTTCGAGCCGAACCAGTCATCGTCTTCACCACGGTCGACCATGACCTCAAGACAGCCCAGCCCCAGCGTAATGAGACTGATGCCGATCACATCCACCTTCTCACGCTTCTTCCGCTCCCATGGCGGATCCTCAACGAAAGCCGTTACGGCCATGACTGTCAGGATCCCGAAGGGAACGTTGACGAAGAAAATCCAGCGCCAGGAGAAGTTGTCCGTCAGATAGCCACCCAGCATCGGACCGAGAACCGGGCCAACGATGGTCGCAATCGCGGTCATGCCAAAGGCTGCACCACGTTTTTCGGGCGGGAAGGTATCAAGAATGATGGACTGCTGACTGGGTTGCAGGCCACCACCGAAGAAGCCCTGCATCAGTCGGAAGACCACCAGCATGGGCAGCGATGTCGCCAGACCGCACAGGAAGGACGAGACGGTGAACATCGCAATACAGATGAGGAAGTAGCGCTTGCGCCCGAACAGGCGTGAGAGCCAGCCGGAAATCGTCAGAACGATACCGTTTGCCACCAGATAGGACGTCAGCGCCCAGGTGGCATCATCATAGGAACTGCCGAGCGATCCCGCGATATGCGGTAGCGCCACGTTGACGATGGTGGTGTCCAGCACCTCCATGAAGGCCGCCAGCGTGACCGTAATGGCCACAACCCACGGATTATGACTGGGTTTCCAGTCCTGATGCCCGGCAGTATCGCTCATTTCACATAGACCGTAGGAACAACGGAAAGACCAAGAGCGAGTGGCAGCTGCGGATCAAGACCACTGTCGATCAGGATCTTCACCGGAATACGCTGCACCGTTTTTACGAAATTGCCTGTCGCATTTTCCGGCGGGAAGGTGCTGAAGGATTCACCCGAACCCAGCTGAATGGAATCCACGTGGCCCTGCAGCTTAAGCTGTGGGTACGCGTCAACTTCGATGTCCACTTTCTGACCCGGACGCATGTGGGTCAGCTGTGTTTCCTTGTAATTGGCCACAACCCAGACTTCTGGCTGTACGATCGTGAACATCTGCTGGCCGGTCTGGACGAAGTTGCCGCGCTCGACGCTACGCTGGGACACCCAACCATCATGAGGGGCGCGAACCTGCGTCCATTCCATGTTGAGCTCAGCCTGTTCCAGAGATGCCTGGGCAGACTTGAGATTGGCCTGTTCCTGCGAAACGCGGGCATCCGCATTCGCAACATTGGCCTTCACTGGCTCAGCCTGCGTCAGCTGACCCTGTGCCTGCATGACGCGGGCTCTGGCTTCTTCAAGAGCTGCACGAGCGTAGTCAATGTCCTGCTGGGACGTTGCGGCACGTGAAACACTGCGCTGGCGCTTGTAATCTGCTTCAGCCTTCGTCAGCTGGGCCTGAGCGGCAGAAAGACTGCCCTGAGCCGTTACGAGCTGACCGGGGAAGTTCTTGTGCGCCACTTCAACCATCAGCTGATAGGCCTGCATGTTGGCCTGTGCCTGCTGGATTGAAGCCTGTGCCTTGTGCAGAGATGCCGCGTAGTCGCGGTCATCAATGGTCAGCAGAAGATCACCGCGATGCACATACTGGTTATCGTTCACCAGCAGCTGCGTCACGTACCCGTTCACGTGCGGCGCAATGGCGATCTTGCGACCGGCCGTATAGGCGTCGTCCGTCTCGATGTTATTGCGGGTCAGGAAGAGGTATGAACCAATCCCTACCAGCACCAGAACAACCAGACAGATCAAGAGCACCCGTACAAGGGGATTGCGCTTTTTCTGCGGTTTTCCGGACGCTCCGGACTGCTGTTCGGCCTGCGCTTGGTCGCCCTGCGCCATATCGTCTCTCTCGCTTTAAACGGGTCTGTCCGAAGTGACCGGCTGAATGAAATGGCCTCGTGAAAAGGCCGATTGACCGATCGGTTCGGTCATCCATGACATATTGTATGGCCGTCTTCAAGCCGGAAAAAACTGATGCGTTTCCTTTCAGGCCGGGAAGATTTTTCCTTGCGCGCGCTCATCCGTGAGACGAAATTTTCTTATCCTGAAAGGGTCTCCACGCAACGCCTGAACAGAATGTTGCCCTTAAAGGGCGGTCTGCATCTTTCTCAGACCTTCAATCAGGCGCTGACGTTCCTGCTCGGCCTGCTCGGTTGGTCCCAGACGCAGAATCCATGATGGATGAGCGAGGCTCAGATGACGGTGTCCGCCTTGCGCGTCCTCACGCATCAGCCCCCGAAAGTCTTTCAATTGAGCCGTAGGCCCCGCAACTGCGCGCAATGCTGTCGCCCCAAGCGTCACGACAAGCTGCGGCCGAACCAAGGCTATTTCCTGCCGCAGCCAGGGCTGACACGCCTGAACATGCTCAGCGCCAGGCGTCTGGTGAATGCGCCGTCTGCCACGCGTGGTGAACCGGAAATGCTTTACAGCATTCGTCATGTAGAGGGCCTGGGGTTCAACGCCCGCCTCCGCCATACACTCTTTTAAAAGAGAGCCTGCGGGACCGACAAAGGGACGCCCAGCCAGATCTTCCTGATCGCCCGGCTGTTCACCGACCAGCATGATTTTTGCCGTCTCAGGCCCCTCCCCCAAGACCGCCTGCGTAGCATGGCAGTGAAGCGAGCAGGCCTGACAGGTGCGAATTTGCTGTTTCAGATCTGCCCAACTGCCTGCTATTGGCACCGCAGCCGGGACGGCTTTCTGACGATTCTGCAGAGCCTGATAAAATTTAGGGGCGGGAAGAGCCTCCTGCGCTGCCATTTCAGCCACGCGTTTTTCCGCCTGAGCCACCAGATGGGGAATCAGGTTAGCCTCTGGCAGGTTATGCCAGTAACGTCGCGGCATTTCATTGCGCATCGCTTTCGTCCGGACACGGGCAGGATTGAAAGTCGAGGCGTAATAGGTCTGCCAGAGCTGATCCACGTCATCATCAAGCACCTGTTTTTCACAGGGCTCGAAAGAGCAATGTACCGTCTCGCCATCCCATCGCAGAGAGCCGCGCGGTGTCAGGATCATCCAGTCCATATCTGCGAAACGGCCCGCGAAAAAAGAAGAGACTTTTTCCAGCACATGATGGTCCGGCTCAAACCAGGAAAGAAAACGCCGCCGACCCGTCTCAGACGTTCCCTGCTCCCGGAAGCGCACAAAAGCCGTCATTTTATGAGCCGCCCGGCGAACCTGATGCACCATGCGACGTGCCTGCGCCACATCCTGATCTGTAACCACCGACAACAGGTTCGGATCACTCTGAAGACGCCAGAGCAGCCGGTAAGCTAATGCGAACCGCTCAGCACTGGAGTGGCAGAGAACATCTTTCAAAAGGGGCAGGCTCGACGCTTTGAGGCGAACATCCCGCACGACTTCGCCCTCAAACGTCTGATTTTCAGCGGCGTGAAACAGATCCAGATCGGCCTCAGGATAGCGCCAAAGGATCTGGTCCGGAGGAATGTCACGCTGAAGCGCCATTCTGGCCTTTTCGCGCCAGCCTTCAAACGCGCTGGTATCCGCGAGCCTGACGGTCACCGGCATTTACAGAAGCCGCATCTGCTGTGGAGCCGGCAGGAAAAGAGTGCGCAAATCCTGACGATCCGTCAGACGTGCGGGGCTCCATCCGGATGCCTTGACGAACGGACGCACCTTTTTAATGGACACGTTCAGCCGCGCCAGATCTTCCAGACGGATTGTCGTGTGCTTTCGCGCAGACAGCAGCGCGGCAACGGTCCGAACCCCGAGCCCGGGAACGCGTAGCAGCATTTCTTTGGAGGCCAGATTCAGGTCCACAGGAAACTGCGCGCGGTTATCCAGAGCCCAGGCCAGCTTGGGATCAATCTCCAGATCCAGCATTCCATTGGGCCGTGATGCTGTCAGTTCGCCAAAATCAAAGCCATAGAACCGGAACAGCCAGTCCGCCTGATACAGCCGGTGCTCCCGCTGTAATGGGGGGCTACGCACAGGCAGGATCGCTGAAGCATCGGGGATGGGGCTGAAGGCTGAATAGTAAACGCGGCGCAGGCCGTAGGACCCGTAAAGGCCTGAGCTACTGGCCAGAACATCCTGATCCGTCGCAGCGTCTGCCCCAATGATCATTTGTGTGCTCTGGCCGCCCGGTGAAAAGCGCCCTGCCCGCCTGCCTGTATGTGTCTTCTCTTTGGCTGCATCAATCTTGAGACGCATATCCCCCATCGCGCGGCGGATATTTCCGGCATCCTTCTCCGGCGCGTAATCCTTCAGGCCCGTTTCTGTCGGCATCTCGACGTTGATCGATAAGCGATCCGCATACAGGCCCGCTTCCTCCAGCAATTTGGGAGACGCATCCGGGATCGTCTTGAGATGGATATATCCGCGGAAACCATGCTTGAGCCGCAGGTCCCGCGCGACCTGTACAAGCTGCTCCATCGTATGATCGGAGGACCGGATAATCCCCGACGACAGGAAAAGCCCCTCAATGCAGTTCCGACGGTAGAACTCCAGCGTCAGCCAGATCACTTCATCAGGCGTGAACTTCGCCCGCTCAACATTTGAGGACGAGCGGTTGATGCAATAGGCGCAGTCATAAACGCAGAAATTGGTCAGCAGGATCTTGAGCAGCGAAATACAACGCCCATCCGGCGTATAGGCATGACAGATGCCATTCCCGGTCGTGGAGCCCAGACCTCCTGTTTTGGCAGAGTCCCGGCGCGTCGATCCACTGGACGCGCAGGATGCATCATACTTTGCCGCATCGGACAGAATCGCAAGACGTTCAGACAGAGATTTCTTCATGCATTGTTCTTATTTCGTTCCTGTCTATAAAATGCAAGAACTGCTTAAAATTTACCGGTTGTTTGCCTCTTTCCTGTCAAACCCTGTCACCGTTTTTTAAAGATGAAGATTCAGGTTCCCTTAACCATTCAATGCCTATCGTGAAGGAGCAAAACTGCACCGACGGAGAATGTCTCGATGTCCATGTCAATCAATACAAATACAGCCGCCATGTCGGCTCTTCAGGTTCTGAACCAGACGACGGACCAGCTGAGCAAGACGCAGAACGCCGTGTCCACGGGCAAGAGCGTCAGCTCCGCCTCTGACAGCCCGGCCATTTACGCCATTTCCCAGACAATGAATTCCCAGATTTCGGCCCTGTCCGGTGTCTCGACAGGCCTTCAGTTCGCAGGGCAGGTTCTCAGCACAGCCTCTTCACAGGCTGGGTCTATCTCGACCGTCCTAAGCAGCATGTCCGAAACGGTCACAAATGCTGCCAATAACGGTGAAGATCAGGACACCCTAAACACCCAGCTGAGCAACTACCTGTCTCAGATCGACGTAGCCACGTCGAACTCGACCTTCCAGGGTGTGAACCTGCTGTCAGGCTCAACAAGCAGCAGCGTGAAATATACGCAGATTTCTGCGGCTCAGGACATCAATGGTAACCTGTTCACACTGAACGGCGCTGATGCCACTTCGACCGGTCTGGGCCTGCAAGGGCTGAGCACGGATATGAAGGGTGTCACGATCGACACGAGCGCAGTGACGGCTCTGGCAAGTTCTGGCGCGACCGCCACGACACTCACTCTGAAGAATCTATCTTCTGCTGACAGCACCAATGCGACTGCGTCAAACCCGGCCATCACCACGTCCTTCGTTCTGGACTCAAAACCGGGTGATACCACTGATGGTGCTGCAACATCTGTCGGAGCAGCCATTGCTTCCGGTTTGACAGAGACCTCCACCTCGGTGGCAGTCAACAAAGATGGCACGCTGACGATCGCCGATGCCACATCCAAAAAGGCATCTGATGGTACGACGACGTACTCCCTGACCAATGGCGACACCATCACTGCCAAGGCTGATGCCAGTGGTAATATGACCTATAGTGCTGCCAAGGTTGGTGATTTGGATACCAACGGCAACGCAAAGGTTCTGACGCAGGTTGTGGACGTCAACGTCTCGAACGCCTCCACAACCAAAACCACAAGCGATCAGCTTTCAACGCTGGTGACGGCCCTAGGAAACGCCGGTTTTGGCGCCCAGATGGCAAACGACGGCAAGCTGACGATTGCCGGCGGCAATCTCGACGCAGCCGACGCAACAGCCACAACAGGCGCGTCGGTCAACCTCACAGGGACGACAGGCGCCGCGACAGTAGCGACCACCTCCGGCACGGACGTTGTCCAACTTGCTGTTTCTGGCGCCATCAACAAGATGAGCCGCATTTCTTCCAGCATTGGTGTGGCTTCCAATACCGTTACACAGCTTCAGACGTCCAACAGCACGCTGTCTGACGCTCTGACGACGGGCGTGGGCGCTCTGACTGATGCTGATCTTGCAGCGGAAAGCGCCAAGCTGACGTCCCTGCAAACGAAGCAGCAGCTGGCCATTCAGTCGCTCTCGATTGCGAATTCGCAGTCTTCCAACATCATGTCGCTCTTCCGCGGTTGATGTCGGCGGGGCGCTGGTGAAAGCCAGCGCCCCTTCCTGGACTGTTCCAAAAGTTTTCCGTTTCCCGGGAGCCTTTTGAAACAGTCCTTTTGTAAAGGAGCATCATGTCCGTGACTTATGGCATGTCACAATACCAGAACCAGTCCGGCACCTATCTTCCACCGCGAGAAGTGGAAGCCATGGCGTTCAGACACGTTAATGGGCTGCTTTCGGCAGCAAAAACACGCTCAGATCGGCAGGCCGCATTGTCTGCCAATCTCAAGCTCTGGGGCATTCTGATGCAAGGGGTCCAGCGGACGGACTGTCCGTTGGATGAAATTCTGCGCAAAGACCTGATGACGGTTGGAACCTGGTCCATGCGATACGCCAATGTTGCGCTGAACTCCGATACATCCCTTCAGGCTCTCATTGATATCAACAGGGACATGATTGAAGGTCTGTCAGCGTCTGCTGGCCCTTCCTCATATGCGGGACCCGCGGCATCCAACGAAACTCGCGCAGCTATTCAAATGGTTGGGTGAAAACTATTCCTCCCACGCCTCTGGCAGGACATGGGAGGTTTTGCCATTCCTGACACACATTGCATGTCAGGAATGGTGACGCGTCATTTACGGTTATCGCTGCGGTCAACGTCCGGAATGACATGGTCCGGATCAAGCGTTACGGCCTTCACCGGACCATGGGCTTCAAACGTGACCTTCAAATCGCTGGTCTGCCGCCAAGCTTCCGTCGGGATACGGCGGTCCAGCGTTGTTCCGTCCTGATATTCGACGCGCAGAACAACAGGAAGAGGCAGGGTGCCGTAGTTCAGAACCTGTACAGACACAGGGTCTGTTCCTTTCTGCTCTACGGTTCCAACAGCGTAATCGGGCGCGGCGTTAGAGAAATACCATCCGCGCCAGAACCATGAGAGATCCTCACCGGCTTCGCTGCTCATCAAGCGGAAAAAATCCGAGGGCGATGGGTGATGAAAAGCCCAGACGGCAATATAGCGACGGAAGGCAGCGTCAAAACGCACAGGCCCGAGAATCTGCTCTCGCAGAAGCTTCAGCCCGTAAGCCCCTTTGAAATAGACAACGCTATGGCGGTAGGTCTCAGAGACCTCGTCTGCCCCGGCCATCAGGTTTGGCGCTTTTGAATCCGTCAGGACAGGAACGATATCCTGCGCAGGATTACCAGTTTTCGGAGCAAATTCCGGGTCCCGCTTTGGCGCGAATTCCCCGTTGTGGAAATGATCTGACGCATACGCATCAATAAAGGTGTTGAACCCTTCATCCATGAACGGATTACGCCGCTCATCAGAACCCACAATCATCGGGAACCAGTCATGGCCCAACTCATGTGTCGTGATCCAGAAAAGCTCCGGGTCCCGGTCGCTCATGCCGTCAAACACGATACCCGGATATTCCATTCCGGCCCCGTGCCCGCCCAGATTGACGGCATTTGGCCATGGATATTCGTACCACTGAGACGAAAAATACTCGATGGCGTGTTTGACGTATTCCGTTGAGCGGTCCCATCCATGCGGGCCAATGCCTTCGCGGGGATAGACGGACATCGCCAGCCGCGGAACCAGACGATAATTGGCCCAGGGCGCAACAGGCGGCAGGTTGATACGAGCAGCATCCCACAGGAAAGCTGGCGATGCTGTAAAGGCCACATCGCGGCTATTGCGCATAACGTAATGCCAGGACACTTCCCCAGACTGCCTGAGATGGCTTTTCGGGTCTGTCACGTCATCAATGGTCCGGATCATGACGCGATTGTCGCTCTGGGCCGCCTGAGCCAGTCGCGCACGCTCGGTCGTCGTCAGGGTCTGCTCCGGATTCAGGAGTGCGCCGGACCCGACGACCGTGAAGTTCCACGGAACAGTGACTGTGTAATCGAAATTGCCATATTCCAGATAAAACTCCTGCCCAAGATAGGGCAGAGTGTTCCATCCCGCGCGGTCATCATACACGCTCAGGCGCGGGTACCATTGAGCAATCTCGTAAATTTCGCCCTCGCGAGACGGGGTGACAGCTGTACGACCTCCCCACTCTCCGGGGATTGTATAGTGCCACTCGATTTTAATGACTGCGACGCCATGAGCATCAAGGGCTCGGGGCAGTCGAAGCTGCATCCGGGTGTCAGTAATCAGCGGCGTGACATCGACTTCATGGCCGCCCTGTACAATGGAAACACGCTCGATTTCCATGCCGGAAGTATGATGACCACCCGATGGGAATTTACCCCAGAACGAGGCCCGTGAGTCTGTGCGATAGAGGTTTTGCTCCAACTGAACCCACAGAACATCCAGCGTTTCCGGGCTGTTGTTGCTGTATGTGACGGTTTCGGCCCCATGCAGGACATGCGCCTGCGTGTCGATACGGGATCGAATGACATAATCCGTTCGGTTCTGCCAGTATTGCGGGCCGGGCAGACCGGAGCCCGAACGATAGACGTTCGGGGCATCAGGCAGTGTCAGCGGAGCAAAAACCGGAGCCGGGTCAGAGAGGGTTTTGGCCGAAAGAGCGGCCGGAACCAGCGCGCCTCCCAGAAGGGGTAAGAAAAAAAGGCATACGCGCATCCGGGCTATGATCTCCGCTCGTTAGTTCCTACCCCGTTATAATATCACCTAGGCCGCCCAGATAAGATGCAAGATCAACTTTCAGAGGCATAAGATAGGCATTGTCGTTCTTTTCGCGCACCAGTGTCAGCATCTGGCGCGCAAGATGCACGTTCCCTTCAAGGGTATCGTCATAGTCTTTGGGGAACACCACATGGTTAACGCGCTCCCAGTATCGGCGGGATCGTTCGCCCAAAACGGGTGAAACGCCCCAGAACACCGTGTCGTCCCGCAACCAGTCCATGGAGAGCTGAAGCATGTGCAGATCAAACAGTGGTTGAGTAAAGAAACCGCAAGCCCCGGCGTCTTTCTTCCGGGCGATATCTTCCAGCTCCAGCCAGGGAGCCCGGCGGTAAGGGTCAAACACCGCGTAAACGTCCAGATGCGGCGCTTCCTTGCGATACCGCGCAATGATTTCCGCAGAAGTATTAGGATAGGAAACTCGATCACTTCCCGCAGGCAGTGGATCGCCTGCCACCACAAGCACGGATTTCAATTCTGGACGATCTGCACCCGGAAGAGGTGCTCCAGGAGCAATATCGATTGCCCGAATATGCGGAATCACATCCATGCCTGACCGACGACTAACCTGTGCAGCAGCATCGTCACTGCGCAGGTCGAAACGGATCAGGTCTGGAATATTCAGAAGACCAACCTGCGGAAGCACTTTCTGTACCACCGCAACATCATCAAACAGAGCGTCTTCCGAGCGGGGAACCAGTTCAACAGAGACACGCATCAGAAGGCTTCACCCTTGCTGTGCCCCTGTGTAACGCGCGCAGCCTGAAGCGTATTGTGCAGGAGGCAGGCAATGGTCATTGGGCCAACGCCACCCGGAACAGGCGTAATATGGCCTGCAATCGGGAGCGCTTCCTCAAAAGCAACATCTCCCACAAGCCGTGTCCGCCCTTCAGGCGTCGAGACGCGCGTAATACCAACATCAATGACGGTAGCGCCCGGTTTGATCCAGTCTCCGCGAACAAGGCCGTGCTTGCCAGTTGCCACAACCAGAATGTCTGCCTCACGCGCCAGTGCTCGTGTGTCCCGCGTATGGATATGCGCGACCGAGACCGTGCAGTTCTGCTTCAGTAGAAGCTGCGCCATGGGCTTTCCAACCAGACTGGACGCCCCAATCACCACAGCATGCTTGCCCGTCATGTCCTTATGAACAGACTGTAGCAGCATAAGACATCCCAAGGGCGTGCAAGGGACGAGCCCATCAATGCCCAGAGACAGGCGCCCGGCATTCACTTCACCCAGTCCGTCGACATCCTTATGCGGCGCGATCGCATTCGTCACGACGACCGGATCAATCTGGGGCGGCAACGGAAGCTGGACGAGAATACCGTGAATCTGCGGGTTCGCGTTCAGCTGTGCGAGGAGCTCCAGAAGCTCTTCCTGCTTTGTGCTTTGCGGCAACATATGCATGAAGGAGCGCATGCCTGCACGGTGCGTCTGAATGGCTTTGTTCTTCACATAAACTTCAGATGCAGGATCGTTGCCGACCAGAACGACTGCCAGCCCCGGCACGGCATTGCCCTGCTCGATAAAGCTGGAAACTTCACGGCCGATACGGTCTGTCAGAGACCGGGCAATACCTTTGCCATCTATGAGTTTGCCGGCCAGTTCAGGGGGAAACGTGCTCATGGGCTCTCCGGATGGCAACAGGCTGCAGTTTCAGTTACGATTCAGGCTACAGCCCGCGTCGTGCGCAGGAAAAGGATGGTTTTATGTCCGAGGAAATACGCAAGAACTTCGCCAGTGACAATGTTACCCCCATCTGCCCTGAAGTCATGGCAGCCTTGCTGGCCGCCAATGAGGGCAGTGTTGGATCTTATGGGGCGGATGATCTTACCCAATCCCTGAACAAACGGTTTGGGGACATCTTCGAGACGGAAGTGGCTGTTTTCCCGATCGCGACTGGAACTGCCGCCAACAGTATCGCGCTTTCCGCGCTGGTCTCACCTTACGGAGCCGTGCTGTGCGACCAGAGCGCCCATATCAACACGGATGAAGGTGGCGCCCCGGAATTCTACATGCACGGCGCCAAGCTGGTCTGCATTCCATCCGCAGAAGGAAAGCTGGACCCCGCGACAATGCCTACCGTTCTCAGGAATAATGAGGAAAGCGGTATTCTCAGCCCTGTCATTCAGGCCCTGTCACTCACACAGGCGAACGAATGGGGACTTGTCTATAGTCTGGAGGAGTTGGCCGCACTGACGCGCATCGCGCACGACCATGGCCTGAGTGTGCATCTTGATGGCGCGCGCCTGGGGAATGCCGTGGCCCATCTTGGCTGCTCTCCAGCAGACGTGACGTGGAAAGCAGGTGTGGATGTTCTGAGCTTCGGAGGCACCAAGGCTGGCGCAATGGCGGCGGAAGCCGTGGTCTTTTTCCTCAATGAGCGGACACGCCCACTGGTTAAAGAGTTTCTGCGTCGCATCAAACGCAGTGGCAATCTGTGGTCCAAGCATCGCTTCCTGAGTGCGCAGCTTCACGCATTGCTGGAAAATGATGTGTGGCTCCGGAACGCTGCGCATGCAAACCAGATGGCCCAGCGCCTCGTCGATGGGCTTCGTCGCCATCCGGCGGCCCAGATGCCTTATGAGCGGCAGAGCAACGAGGTTTTCGTCATTCTGCCGGATCTGGTTCTGAAAGATCTGGAAGCCGTGGGCTACACATTCTACCGCTGGCCTACACCGGAAGACGTCTCTGGCACACTGATCCGTCTGGTCACGAGTTACTACACCCGGCCAGAAGACGTGGACGCGCTGCTTGCCGAAATTGCAGCCTGAACCGGCATTTACAAATAAGACGTTGATCCGGCCGTTGTTGTCCGGATCAACGGTTTTCTACTGACGATGATCAACCAGCTTTGGATTTCAGAGCCGCATCGATTTCCAACGCCAGGCGCGCCATAGTGATGGCCCCATCCCGGCTTCCCGCGCCACAGATGAAACGGGCCGGATGAGCAAAAACTGCATCCGGAACGCCCGAAACGGCCGCTAACGCAGTTTTTTCCAGCCCACCCCAGGCTTCCGGCAGTGACACACGCTGCCCGAAATCGCCGCGCACAGGGGGAATGGCCTTCACGTTCCATTGCTCCGGGCCTGCTGGAGAGACAACATACACCACCGGAAGATCCCGCTCGAAAATGACCTTTTCCGTGGGCATTCCTGTTTCCATGACAAGGATGCGCTTGTCTTCCGCAGCCTCGTAAGCTTCCACAACGCGGTTAGCGGCCTTAAGGCTGGCTCGTACACGATCAACCATATTGACCAGATGGGATGCGACGGCCGTTGCCGCATTCGCAAACCCTAAAGCTTCACGCTTTTTGGCTTCCTGCGCTCCGTACAGCTCCGCAGTATCCCATGCAGGGCTGCACGCAGAAACAATGTCCGCAAGAGACAGCTTGCCCATCTTGGCCACGCCATTGTCATCCTGATCAACAGGAATGATCAGGGACTTGTCGAGCGACTGCCAGATGGCGGCAACCATGTCCTCAGTCACCGGTGTGGTGACGATATTGCGGATGGCAGCGTGGCCGTAGTCCTTCCACAACAGACCCGCAGCGCTATACGGCGTCCCGTCATCACGCAGGGGCTTGTCCTTCATGTGATGGTCATAGCGCCCAATGGACGGATCAAAGACACCGCCGACATCAAAAACGATATCGGCTTCTGCAATACGCTCCGGTGACCGGGTGCGCACAAACTGCAGGCGGTCGTCTGCGTCCTCACCGAGCACACGGCCACGCAGGCTGCCTTCCGGCGAAAGAGCGTAGTGAAGAATGGCGTAACCCAGCGTCTCGTCGGCATGGAAATTGCCCGAGTGGGTCAATGCCTTGACGGTTCTGGCTTCTTTTCCAAGACCAATTGGGGTGTGTTCTGACATCTGTACGGACCTGCTGACGGCAAAGGGGTGGTTTCTGATTGTGCCTTCTCATGCCGCACCCCCCAGCCCCAGACAACAAACTTCGTCAGAAACGTGCAGAAAATGCGTCGTGTTCCGCTCCATCGAAACAGTGAATCACGCCGTCCATGCATTTCGATAGCGTTGTCATAATCCGTGCTATGTAAGGCCGAATGGAAACAAAGCTCCCCATTCCGCTCGCCGTTCTCGTCGGCATCCAGACCCCTGACGTTGATGACGTCGCACACGAAGCCAGCCTGGAAGAACTGGGGAGACTGGTCAAAACCCTTGGCTATGACGTCATCGGGTCCGTCTCCCAAAAGCGCGAAGGTACGGGTGCTGCGTCGCTCCTTGGTGCCGGCAAGCTGGAAGAGCTCGCAGACATTACCGGCGGCCGCGGGATCATCACACCGATGGTCAAGACCCCGATGACAAAAGCTCGCAAACGCTTTGAGGGCACCGTTGAAGCATCAGAGCCCGATGAAGAAGACTCAGATGGCCCCCGCAAGCCAGAATTCGTCATTGTTGACCACGAACTGACACCTAGTCAGATCCGCAATCTCGAACGCGCTACCGGCGCGCAGGTGCTGGATCGTACGGGTGTCATTGTCGAAATTTTCCATCGTCACGCCAATACCCGCGAAGCAAAGCTTCAGGTGGAGATGGCGCGGCTGAAATACGTTGCACCACGCCTGCGGGAATCTTCGAATGGCGGCGGCAGACAGCAAGGACCTGGGGCTGGTGAAACCAATCTATCGCTTGATCGCCGCAAGATCCGGGACCGCCTTGCCGAGCTGAAAACCCAGCTTGAAGCAGTGCAACGCGATAGCGATAACCGGCGTTCTGCACGGCGGGATCAGCTCCGCGTCGCTCTGGTGGGTTACACCAATGCTGGCAAGTCCTCCCTGATGCGCGCGCTCACCGGTAGCGAAATTCTGGTGCAGGACAAGCTCTTCGCCACCCTTGATACGACAGTCCGGACGCTGCAGCCCGAGACACGTCCGCGTATTCTCGTGTCCGACACGGTGGGCTTCATCAAACAGCTCCCCCATGATCTGGTCGCCTCGTTCCGCTCCACGCTGTCTGAAGCGCTGGAAGCGTCCCTACTGCTGTTTGTCGTAGATGCCTCGGACCCAACCTACGAAGCGCAGCTTGAGGTTAGCCGCAGCGTTCTGCATGAAATCGGGGCAGATGTTGTGCCGTCCCGGCTTGTTCTGAACAAAATGGATAAGGTGGATGACGCCCGGCGCGCTGAACTGCTGGAAAAGCATCCCGACGCCATTCCCTTGTCTGCCCATCGGCCAGACGATGTCAGCGCTTTACGGGAAAGCCTGATCGCCTTCTTCGAGACGAAAATGGTCGATGATGTTCTGGTACTGCCCTACTCGAAACAGGGGCTGATTGGCGAGATTTACGAGAGCGCCCGTGTCCTGTCCGAAGATCATGACGAGACAGGTCGTATTCTGAAAATCCGCGCCCTGCCGGGTGCCATTGCACGGTTGCACCGAAGCCTCTCGGGAAAATAAAGGCCCGTACTGCCTTTCTGACCGGGCGGGAAAGACGTTCCACAAAAAAGGCCACCATCTCGTTAAAGATGGTGGCCCAATGTTGTTACTGCGCTTTTGAAGGCGACACCTTCAAGACGCAAAGACTTTGGAAATTGCAGCCTGAGCCTCGTCCTGAATGGCCTTCAGGTGCTCTGGGCTTTTGAAGCTCTCGGCATAGATTTTATAGACATCTTCCGTGCCGGATGGACGGGCTGCGAACCAACCGTTTTCCGTTACAACCTTCAGGCCGCCGATCGCCGCGCCATTGCCCGGTGCTTTCGTCAGCTTGGCAATGATCTTGTCACCAGCCAGTTCTTCAAGCGGGAACTGCTCAGGCGCCAGCTTGCTGAGCTTGGCTTTCTGTTCCGGGTTCGCCGCTGCGTCGATCCGCGCATAGTACGGCGTGCCGAGGCGAGCGATGATCTCATGGTAGTGCTGGCTCGGGTTCTTGCCCGTCTTGGCTGTGATTTCCGCAGCAAGAAGGCCGAGAATGAGACCGTCCTTGTCGGTCGTCCAGACAGAACCATCACGGCGCAGGAAGGTTGCGCCTGCACTCTCCTCGCCGCCAAAGCCCAGCGAGCCATCCATCAGACCCGGCACGAACCATTTCAGGCCGACCGGCACCTCGACCAGTTTACGGCCCATATCCGCGACAACGCGATCAATCAGACCACTGCTCACCAGCGTCTTGCCGACGCCAAGATCAGGCTTCCAGTCCGGACGGTTCTGGAACAGGTACGAAACCGCCACAGCCAGATAGTGGTTTGGGTTCATGAGGCCATCCGGCATAGCCACGATGCCGTGACGGTCTGCATCCGTGTCATTGGCGAACGCGACGTCAAAGTCCTGGCCCATCTTGATAAGACGCGCCATGGCATAGGGCGAAGAACAGTCCATGCGGATCTGCCCGTCCCAGTCTGCCGTCATGAACGCAAACTGCGGGTCCACGACATCGCTGACGATCGTAGCGTTCAGACCGTACTTTTCAACAATCGGCTTCCAGTAGCCAACGGCAGCACCGCCTAGCGGATCAATACCAATCTTCACGCCGGCATCACGGATGGCCGCCATGTCGATGACGTTTTCCAGATCGGCCACATACGGCGTAACGTAATCATAGCGCTTGATGGACGGTGCGTTCTTGGCTTCGTCGTAAGGCAGGCGCTTTACGTCTTTCAGGCCGTCCGCCAGCAGGTCATTCGCCATGTCCTGAATGGCTTTCGTCACGGCCGTATCTGCCGGACCACCATTCGTCGGATTGTACTTGAAGCCACCATCCGTCGGCGGGTTATGGGACGGCGTGACGACAACACCATCGGCCAGCCCCGCTGTGCGGCCCTTGTTGTAGGTCAGAATGGCGTGGGAAATGACAGGCGTCGGCGTGTAGCCATCGTTCTGGTCAATGCGGACGTCAATGCCGTGGGCCGCGAAAACCTCAATGGCCGAGCGCTGTGCCGGGGCCGACAGGGCGTGCGAGTCAATGCCAATGAAGAGCGGACCATCAATCCCCTCCGCCTTACGATACCGACAGATTGCTTCACAGATGGCGAGGATATGGCCTTCGTTGAAGCTGGTATGGAAAGACGAACCACGGTGTCCAGAAGTCCCGAACGAAACACGCTGGGTCGGGATAGAGACGTCCGGCTTGCGATCATAATAAGCGGCAACCAGAGCCGATATATCCGTCAACTGCGACTGATCGAGCGTTTTTCCGGCGAGGGGGCTGATATTGGCCATTAATCCAAAATCCTTAACAGATCCGCGTTTTAAGCGACCGTAACGCACGAACGCCAATTGCGGCTCAGAAAAACTTATCTGGGGCCTTCTGTCCAGTTACAGAACTCTGACGCCTTCCCATGTGACGCCCATAAAAAAAAGCGGGGAGACATCTGTCCCCCCGCTCTGTTTCGTAAAACCGGATACGAGAATTACTGGAGATCGTCGCCGGAGCTGCCATCATCCGAACCATCAGGCGAGACAGCGACAAAGAGCTGCTGCCCGTCACGCAGGATGCGTAGCAGAGGAGGCTGCTTGCGAGACAAAGCGTCACGCACCTGCGCTACCACAGCCTTCGGAGACGGCGTGACGTGATTTCCCACGGCCACAATAATGTCGCCCGGACGAATGCCAGACTGATCAGCTGGGGAACCCTGAACAACGTCAGCAACGACGGCACCCTGCACGCTGTCATCCAGGCCCAGTTCCTGTCGGGCGCGCGGCGTCAGGGATGCCAAAGACACACCAAGCTTGCCAGCACCGGCGGACTGGCTACTATCTGCACCACCGCTGCCATGATCCTGATTGGCGAGGTTGCCCACCGTGAACTTCACATCCATCGGCTTGCCGTCACGCAGCAGGTTCACCGTAGCGTCTGTTCCTGGTGCAATGGAGACAACCTTCACAGCCAGATCATGGCCGTTCTTCACCGGATGGCCATTTAGCGTCAGGATGACGTCACCGCTCTTGATACCAGCCTTTTCAGCCGGGCTACCCTTGGAGACGGACGCCACCAGCGTACCATGCGGCGGAGCACCGGGCTCCGGGGACTTCAGGTTGAGCGCCTGAGCCATCGTCGGAGAAATATCCTGCCCCTCGATGCCGAAATAGCCTCGCGTCACATGACCCGTCTTTTCAAGCTGATCGACGACAGATCGCACCGTGTTGGACGGAATGGCAAAGCCGATACCGATTGAGCCACCACCGTTCGGCGAAATGATCATGGAGTTGATGCCCACGACCTTGCCATCCTGCGTGAACAGCGGGCCACCGGAGTTGCCGTGGTTGATCGGCGCATCAACCTGGATGAAGTCGTTATACGCGCCGGAATGCAGATCACGGCCCAGAGCCGAGACGATACCTGCCGTCACGGTTCCACCAAGACCGTAGGGATTGCCGACGGCAACCACCCATTCGCCCGGCTGGACATCATCAGAATCACCGAGGTCAATGAACGGCAGTTTACCTGTCGGCTTCACACGCAGAAGAGCCACGTCCGTCTTCGGATCACGGCCAATGATCTTGGCCTGCAATGTGGTCCCGTCATCCAGCGTGACCGTCACCTTCGTGGCGCCATTCACAACGTGGTTGTTGGTCACAACATAACCATCAGCCGAGATGATGAAGCCTGATCCGCGAGCTTCCACCGTGCGGTTCTGCTGCTGTTGCTGCGGCATCATCTGGAACGGGAAGGGAAACGGGAAAGGCGAACCCTGCATTCCGCCGCCGCCATCACCGCCTGGGCCATTCTCTTCCTGCTCGGCAACATCGGCCTTGATGTGTGCCGTGATGGAAACAACGGCAGGCTTCACCTGCTTCACAAGAGTGACGAAGTTGGGCAGCGCCTGAACATTGGTCTGCGGCTTGATGGCTCCGTTATCCGCCATGGCAGCGGGAGCGGCGACCAGAAAGGTCGTGGCAGCGAGGGCAGCAAGGGAAGCGCGGAAGCGTGTGGTCATGTCAGTCCCGATTGTTACAGAAGAACGGTTCGGTCGTTATAAGCCCGCACTATGCACTGCGTTCCCATTCACCAAGCTGACCGGGAGGTGAAACATCCGTAAGTCTTTGTTTGTCACCTTTTCCGCAGCCGCTGGAAGAATGTCCTGAGCTGAAGAGCAGCTTCCCGTTCGCGTAGTCCGCCGATCACTTCCGGCCTGTGCAGGCAGGTCGGCCGTTCAAACACACGTGGACCATGTTCCACCCCGCCACCTTTGGGATCATAAGCACCGAACACGACACGCTCGCACCGAAAATGCACAATGGCGCCCGCGCACATCGGGCAGGGTTCCAGAGTGACAACGAGCGTACATCCTGTCAGGCGCGGAGAGCCAAGCTTCACTGCTGCGGCACGCATGGCTAAGAGTTCAGCATGGGCCGAGGCGTCATACAGTTCCTCTACGCGGTTGCGCGCCACGGACACGACATCTCCCGCCGCATCCAGCACAACCGCCCCCACGGGAACTTCACCCTGTCGAGCCGCTTCGTCTGCGGCATCAAGAGCCATCTGCATGGCGCGGCTTGTATCGGCCTGAATCATGATGCGATGATGGGGCGTATGACCACCGCCCGTCCATCCCCTTCCCGGAACACAGCTCCGCTCATTGGTCTTACGCTCGATCATGAACCTGGCGGTCCGGGGCAATTTTCTCGCTATCCTTATCATGCCTTGCGAGAAAATTATCTCACGGCCCTCAGTGACGCTGGCGGCTTACCAGTCTGCCTGGGGTATGTGGGGAATGCGGACGCGATGGTAGAGCGCCTGGACGCCCTCGTTATCACTGGCGGTGCGTTTGATGTTGATCCTGCGCTGTATGGGGAAGAGCCTCATGCGCTCACCAGCCCCCGCCCCGCGAGAACGTCCGCCGAGCTTGCCCTTCTGCGTGCTGCACTCAAACGGGACATTCCTGTTCTGGGAATCTGTGGCGGCATGCAACTTATGGCCGTGAATGCGGGCGGGACACTGATCCAGCATCTTCCACCCGAACTGGAACACGAGCAGCCTAACCCGCGCCATGAACCCGGACATACGGCTTCCGTTGTAGCTGGCACCCGCCTAGCCCGCATTGTTGACACCGAGATCATGCACGTCAATTCGTCTCACCATCAGGCTGTGCGAACGGCAGGAAGAGCAAAAATCTCGGCTGTTGCGGCGGACGGTGTGATCGAAGCAATCGAACTGGACGACGCAAAATTCGCCATTGGTGTACAGTGGCATCCTGAATTCACCCTCGACCCCGGCGACCGTCGCCTGTATGCGGCGCTGGTGGAGGCAGCAGCACGATGACCGAAGAACTTAACCTGACCCCTGAAACATCCGACGGCCCAAGAGGCGAACGCATCGCGAAGTTCCTTGCGCGCGCTGGCGTTGCCAGCCGTCGTGACGTGGAACGCATGATCGAAGACGGCCGGATCAAGATGGACGGCCAGCCCGTCACGCATCCCGCAACATTCGTTCAGCCGGGTGACATCGTGCTGGTTGACGGTAAGCCCGTGGATAATCCCGAGCGTACCCGTCTGTGGCGTTATCACAAGCCTGACGGCCTTCTGACCACGCATCGTGACCCGCAGGAACGCCGGACAGTTTTTGACTCCCTGCCCGAAGGAATGCCGCGGGTTATCAGCGTCGGTCGGCTGGATATCAATTCCGAAGGTCTGCTGCTGCTGACAAACGATGGCGAGCTGGCACGTCGCCTGGAACTGCCCGGCAATGCCTGGGTCCGCCGCTACCGTGTGCGTGTCTTTGGCATGGTGGACGAGAGACGTCTGGCTTCTCTGGTCGATGGTTTTGAATTTGAAGGCATCCGTTATGGCTCGATCGAAGCCGAACTGGATTCCGTCAAAGGTGACAACTCCTGGCTGACCGTCTCTTTGCGTGAAGGCAAAAACCGTGAAATCCGTCAGGTCATGCGCGGCCTGAACCTGCATGTGAGCCGACTGATCCGTCTGTCGTATGGTCCGTTTCAGCTCGGCTCTCTGAAAGCGCGTGAGCTTGAGGAAGTCAACGGTAAGACGCTGCGCGAGCAGATCCCCGATCTACCTGCTCCGACCCGCAAGCGGACCCGCTGATTCATGCGGATTGTTGGCGGAGAGAACAAGGGCCGTGCACTTATGGCCCCACGGGGAGAAGGAACGCGCCCGACATCTGATCGGACGCGGCAGGCCATCTTTGACATGCTGGCTCATGCCCCGTGGTACGGGCATGATGAGCTTGAAGAGGCCATTGTCCTGGACGGTTATGCCGGGACAGGGGCGATGGGCCTGGAAGCCCTGTCCCGCGGGGCTCTGCGCGCGTCTTTCATCGAGCGGGACCGCAATGCCCTGAACGCCCTGCGCGCCAATCTCGATATCTGCCGCGCTCGGGACATCTCCCGCGTGCTGAGTTGCAGCGTGACACATCCGCCCCGCGCGACAGAGCCGCATACGCTGATTTTCCTAGATCCACCTTACGGGAAAACACTGGTCGAATCGGGTCTGCGCGCTCTGGCACGAGGGGGCTGGATTGCTGACGGTGCACTGATCGT
Organism: Gluconobacter sp. P1D12_c; assembly: GCF_018812105.1. Classification (NCBI taxonomy): domain Bacteria; kingdom Pseudomonadati; phylum Pseudomonadota; class Alphaproteobacteria; order Acetobacterales; family Acetobacteraceae; genus Gluconobacter; species Gluconobacter sp. P1D12_c. The sequence continues at coordinate 59,740 of NZ_JACSIQ010000007.1, read as the reverse complement.
TGCAGAGACGGGAGCGACTGAAGATTTTGCCCCGTTTGTGCCACCTTCCGAACACTTTTCCCCCACACTTCCTGCCGAGCCACTCGTGATCCGGAAATTCGGCGCGGCAAAGGTGACCATCTGGCGACATTCATCCACTGTTCCTTAATTTTCCTACTGTATTCAGTGGCCTGTCAGGTATAATTCAGTCTTGATCTGAAAGCCGTAATCCAAAAAACCGACGGGGTGACGAGACTTGGCCGTGTTCAGCCGTTCGACCAGCACAGTGCGCAACATCGTTCGTGAAGCACACGACCGTCACATGACACCAAAGCTCCGGAGTGCGCTGAATGCCCGCCTCATGGAGCTTCTGGGACTGGGCTTCCTGATTGCGGCTGTTGCCATCGGCATCGCGCTGTGGAGCTTCAACCCGCACGATCCGTCGTTCAATACGTCCACGGGCACAGAGCCGACGAACCTTCTGGGCCGGACCGGCGCCACTATTTCGGACGGTCTGGTGCAGTGGCTGGGCCTAGGAAGCGGTCTGCCGATTGTCGTGCTGCTGGCCTGGGCCTGGCGTATGGTCCGCCATCACGGCATGAGTGCCCCCATCGTCCGGATTATTGCTGCACTCCTGCTTCTTCCGGCTGGCGCCACGTTCATTGGCACTCTCCAGCTGCTTATTCCGGGGCTTGAAGTAGCCTGGCCGACAGCGGCCGGTCTGGGCGGCGAAATGGGCGTGTCCTGTGCTCATCGTCTGCTTGATGCCGCACATGCTGAAGCGGGTTCAGCAGGCAGCGCACTAGCAGTGTTTCTTGTTCTGCTCCTGATGGGCATTCTGATGCCACTTGCCATGGGGCTTCAGTGGCGCGAATGGCGCGCCATGGGACAGGGCGCCGCATTGCTGGCCCGCCAGCCCGTGGCCCTCGCCCGACGAATGAACGGCCCGCAGACGTCCGATCGTCCTGCTCCGGACCCCCGTCAGTACGAATTCCAGCGTGGCAATATGGGAAGCAGCCCTGCACCAAATGCAGCGCCCCTGTCTTTTCTGCGTCGCAACTTCGGCAAGAGCGACCCAAGCACGCGCCCGTCTCCCTTCGTGCCGCAGAATACGGGCTGGATGCAGCCTCCCATGGAAACGGCGGAGGATCCTTACGAGCATCCGGCAGTCATGCGGAAAGAAGCTGCCAACGCCGCGGTCCCAGATCCGCAGGTGCCGGAAGAGGAAGAAGCGCCGTCCAACCCTTATGCGGAACGACTGGCGCAAATTGCCCGCCAGAGGAATGTTCAAACGATCCAGCGTTCGCATGTTGAAGACGATGCGGATGAAGATGGACCGCAGAGCAGCATCGAGCCGCCTGCACCAGAGCCGGAACAGCGCCGCAGCCTCTTCGGAATGCGTCGTCCTGAGCGGCCGGCTCAGCCACAACCTGCCGCCCGCCCGATGCCACCGCGCACCCCCGCAGCAACAGGCTGGGAACTTCCCCCGCTGTCTCTGCTGAACCCACCGCCAGCACACGCCTCCACAGGTCCCTCGCAGGAAACGCTTCAGTCCAATGCCCGACTGCTGGAAAGCGTTCTGGCGGATTACGGCGTGCAGGGCACGATTGGCGACATTCACGCAGGCCCGGTTGTCACGCTTTATGAGCTTGAACCTGCTCCGGGTATCCGATCGTCACGTGTGATCGGTCTGGCAGATGACGTGGCACGGTCCCTCTCCGTTCTCAGTGTGCGTATCGCGACGGTGCCGGGCCGGAATGTCATTGGTATCGAGGTTCCGAATGCCAAGCGCGAGATGGTGTTCTTCTCAGAACTGCTTATGACGCCGGAATGGACCAATGGCGTGGGCCGCCTCCAGATTGCGCTGGGCAAGGATATTGCTGGCGTTCCGGTCTATACGGATCTGGCAAAAATGCCGCACCTTCTGGTCGCTGGTACGACTGGATCGGGTAAGTCTGTCGGTATCAACTCCATGATCCTGTCACTGCTCTATCGGCTTAGCCCGGAAGAGTGCCGTTTGATCATGATTGATCCAAAGATCTTGGAACTGTCGATTTACGACGGAATCCCGCATCTTCTGACCCCCGTGGTGACGGAACCGGCAAAGGCTGTCAGTGCTCTCAAGTGGACCGTGCAGGAGATGGACCGTCGCTATCGTCTGATGGCGCAGCTTCAGGTCCGTAATATCAACGGCTATAACGAACGCGTCAGCCAGCTTCGGGCATCCGGGGAGATGGTCACCCGCCGCGTTCAGACCGGCTTTGACCCTGAAACAGGCAAGCCCGTCTTTGACGAACAGCAGGTTCCGCTGGAAAACCTGCCGTATATCGTGGTGGTGATTGACGAAATGGCTGACCTAATGATGGTCGCTGGCAAGGAAATCGAGACGGCGGTGCAACGTCTTGCGCAGAAGGCACGTGCGGCTGGTATTCACGTCATCATGGCAACGCAGCGCCCGTCCGTTGACGTGATTACCGGCACCATCAAGGCCAACTTCCCAACCCGTATTTCCTTCCAGGTCATCAGCAAGTTCGACAGTCGTACCATTCTGCAGGAACAGGGTGCCGAGCAGCTTCTTGGTCAGGGTGACATGCTGTTCATGCAAGGCGGTGGCCGCATTACACGTGTCCATGGCCCGTTTGTGGCGGATGATGAAGTTGAAGAAGTCGTGGCAGATCTGCGCTCCAAGGGCGATCCGATCTACAACGATGACGTTGTCTCCGGGGAAGATGAAGAAGGTGGCTCCTCCGGTGGCGGCATGAGCAGCGGCGGAAGCGGTGGAGATGGTGAAGGCAGCCTGTTCGAACAGGCCGTTGACATTGTGATGACGGAAGGTCGCGCCTCGACCAGCTTTATCCAGCGCCATCTCTCGATCGGGTATAACCGCGCAGCGAAGCTGATTGACCAGATGGAAAAGGAAGGCATCATCGGGCCAGCCAACCATGTGGGCAAACGTGAAATTCTAGCCCGTCGTCCGGCATCCCATGAGGACTGACAGACGCAGAGGCCGCGGCGAAGCTCCCCCCTCCCCTGCCCCGCGTGGTCTTTTCTATCTGGGGCAGGATCTTCCTGTTCTGCTGGAAACCTCGCGCTTCCTGATCCTGAACAAACCCACTGGGCTGGCTGTTCACCCCGGTCCATCCACTCAGGATTCCGTAGAGACGCGCCTTGTGACCCATCCACGCGGAGGGCCTTGGCTGGCTCACCGCCTTGATGCGGATACATCTGGCTGCCTGCTGATTGCACGCCGCAAGACGGCTCTGATCGAAGCCCAGAATGCTTTTCAGGCGCGCCAGGTCCGCAAACTATACTGGACCGTCGTTGAAGGCGTCCCAGCTCAGCAGGAAGGCGAAATTTCCGCCCCCCTACTCAGACATTCAATGCCCTCAGGCTGGCGTATGATTGTAGACCCGAAAGGCGATGCTGCCATCACACGGTGGCGCGTTTTGGGCCAGGCAGGCAGCAGGAGCTGGCTGGAACTGGAACTTCTGACAGGACGCACCCATCAGGCCCGCATCCATTGTGCGCATCTCGGGACGCCGATTGTGGGTGACCGGGTTTACGGCTCAGAGAATGCAGGGGGCCTGCATCTTCTGGCTCGCAGTCTTCACGTACTGCTGGCTGAAGAAACCCTCGACGCTGTTGCGCCGCCCGCCCCAGCTATGGCCGAGGCACTACGCCATTTAGGATGGGACGGTCAGTCCTGAACGATACGGATGGTTCCGGAGACATCCCGGAGCGTCACATGGTCTTTGCCGTCACCGACCTTTCCACTTGCTGTAATCTTCCGGGATTCACTTGAGACAAGGCTCGGTTTCTCCCACGGACCAACATTCACAGCCAGACCCAGTGACTGCTCAAGGGGAAGGTCTTTCTGCGAACGTCCCTGACGGAGCTGGATGTCGAAGGTGCCACCAAAACCCTTCGGCAAGTGAAGCGTGATATCGCCGGACGCAGATTCCAAAAGCACAGTGCGTGCATTGGGTGCTGAAATCAGGGTGATGTCCTGATCGCCGCTGGAGCTTTTGGCCGTGACGTCCCCGGCTGCTTTCTCAAGATGTGCGTCACCGCTCACGGTCATCAGCATCGCAGCCCCAGCTGCCCCGGCAACAGTGATATCGCCGCTAACGGACTTGATCTGAAGTGCACTCTGGATCTGACCAATCTGCGTATCGCCACTAACCGTTGTGACGGAGACAGGGCCATTGGATGATGAAACGTCCGTATCACCACTGACACTCCGGATGGACAGCGGCCCGGAAGAGGTTTTGACTTCTACATCCCCACTAATGGTGGAAATGATCCCCCCTTCCGGCAGGGTTGCGTAGGATAGATCTTCGCTGGATGTGCTCTGACTGAGCGGAGCAGCGAGCGCGCTGGAAGTCAGGCAGGTTGCGGCAAGCAACACAGGGAAAACGGCACGGAAAACAGGCATTGTATTCGCTTTCTTTGGCATCAGAAGGAGTTGGATGATGCAACCGGGCGGTTCATCAATGCTGCATACATTCCACGCACGACGGCCCAGGCGGTGAGAATACCCCATGTCAGGGTGAGCCCCCACGGCACGACCATGAAGACCAGACCAAGGCCACCCGTGATGGCGCCAAGCCCTGCGACCATCAGGTGAATCAGGCCAATCACTGTCAGCGCAAATGCACCGTACCAGAACAGTCTGATCTGCCAGTCCAGCTGGGTACGTTTCAGGCCAGTTGCGGAGCGGCGCGCTACATGGGCGAGTGTTACGCCTACGAATGCCGTAATTCCTGTAAAGAAACCGGCGAGATACAGCGCATAAATCAGCAGGACGTAGTCACGGCCCGTATCCTGTCGGGCGGCTCCATAACCGGACATCGTCGTGGTGTACATGAATGAACTCCTCTGGGGGATGATCCTCAACAGAAGAGCTCATGCAGAAACCGTGCCAGTTCCTGATTTTCCTATCAGCCTGCCTTGCCACTCAATGCAAGACAGACTGAGAATGGCGTAATTCGCCAGTTTATTCGCCAAGCGCCCGGAAGCGATCAGGCAGTGGCCCCTGGTTCTGCGTCAGGGACCGCACGCCATAAAACAGCGACACGAGCAGAGCGATGTTCCACAGAGCAAAAATACCAATCGGAATCAGGAAGAGGAGCTGTCCTGGCCCGGAACTTCCAGGAGGTTCGGTAATGAAACAGGCACCGAAAAGAGCAGCACACCCGATAATGAAGGCAACGTCATACCAGAACAGGCGAATGAGCCAGCTCAGATGCGTTCGGACCACACCGTGGCTGGAACCCTTCAGGACGTAAGCAAGAATTACTCCCGCCAGAAGGGAAATGCCTGTGAAAAACCGGGCGATATACAGCCCATAAACAAGGAGAACGCCTCCACGACCCGGACCTTCGGACGAGAGAGAGAAATTGGTCATGACAGCCTCCTTCAGCTGGCCCCCTTTATAGCAGAAACGTCCGACCAAAGGCCGAACGTTTCTATCGGGCAGAATATGTTTTGGGAGATTAGCGGCCGAGCTTGCGCAGCTTTGTGCCCTGCATCAGTCGCTTCTCGATAACGGCCAGAGACATGCCCTTTGTTTCTGGCACGAACAGGATTGTCAGCAGCAAAAACAGCGCATTCAGGCCTGCGAAGAGCCAGAATGTTCCGCCTGTTCCAATGGCTTTCATAAGCGACAGGAAGCTCACACCGACCAGAAGATTGGTCATCCAGTTTGTGAATGTTGACATCGCAATACCGAAATCGCGACCGCCAAGGGGCTGAATTTCCGCACAGAGAACCCACATCAGCGGGCCAGCAGACATCGCAAATCCGGCACAGAAGATCATCAGCAGGAACACAGCTGCAATCTGGGAAGACTGCGTTGTCATGCCGCCCTGAAGCAGCATGGCAAGCACGCCCATTCCAATCGCCATGACCGTGAAGCCAGCATACAGGATTGGCTTACGGCCCCAGCGATCCACAAGACCAACCGCCACAAACGTTGCTAGCATGTTGACCAGCCCGATAATGGCCGTGCACCACATCTGGGAATGCGCATCGAAATGAGCCGCCGCCAGGATATTCGGGGCGTAATACATCACGATATTGATGCCCGCGAGCTGCTGCATCGCCTGCAACATGATGCCAAGAGCGACAGAACGACGGAAATTGCTATTCGTGCGGAAAAGCTTGAAGCCTTCCTGCTTGGTTTCAAGCTGTTCACGAATGGCGCGAATTTCCTTGGCAGCCTCCAGCGGGTCATTCCGCAGGTCCACGAGGATCTCACGGGCTTCCTTGTGACGTCCCTGCATAATCAGCCAGCGCGGGCTGTATGGTAGAAACAGAACGCCAATCAGAAACAGGACCGCAGGAATACCTGCGACACCAAACATCCAGCGCCAGTTTTCACTGTAGGAAAAATAGGTGTCTGACAGGAACGCGACGAAAATACCGACCGTCACCATCAGCTGGTAGGTCGAGACCATGGCGCCACGAGACTCTTCGCTGGCGATTTCCGACAGGTATAACGGCGCCGTAAAGGCTGAAATACCCACCGCAATCCCCATGATGACGCGGAAGACAATGATGGATGGAAGGGACCATCCCATCGCACAGCCCAGCGTTCCAACCACGAACACTGCTGCGCCAAGAATAAGGGATCGCTTGCGGCCCAGATGATGGGAGAGCCAGCCCGCACCCAGAGCACCGGCGGCAGCACCTGCCATCATGGAACTGACGACCCATTCCAGCGCCAGCGTAGACGCATGGAATTCCTGACCGATAAGATCCAGAGCACCCGCAACAACCCCGATATCCAGACCGGACATTAGCCCCGCGAGGGCAGCAATCACTCCAATGGCAATGATTTTGAACCGCGTTGGATCAAAAACAGATGTTTCATTGTTATCTGGCTGGATGGTCTCTTGGGTCCTGACCTGATCCGTCATGCTTGGCGGGTATCCTTCGCAAAAAAATGACACCCACCAGTTCTGATGGATGCCTGAATTGTCATCTTTATAGCACGATCTCGCTTAGATCGTGAGGGCGGCCCTGATTTCACCGACCGTAACGCCCTGCCAGTTACGCAGTGTCTGCGTCTTGGTGTCAGCGAAAATCGCATGATCTTTTGCCGTCCGGCACAGCGATTCACCACCGAAATGATGCAGCAGGGCCGACATGGCTACTTCTGCAGCCCTATTGGCACCGTCATCCGTCTTGATGGCGAAACCCAGTCCCTGTTCCGGCAATGCTGCGATCATGACACCTTCAGCGCCCATTTTGATGAACGCACGAGTTTCGAAATTGTTCATGACCGTTGTGTCGTATCGTCCGGTTCCGGCCACCATGAACGGATGAGCTGCCACAGCCTCCCGAAGCCGCTGTGTCGCTTTGGCCCTTTCAGAAGAAAGGCCAACACCACTCCCGAACCGGGCAAAACCATGGGCAAGAGCCTTCAGAGGCACCGCATATGTTGGCATCGAGCAGCCATCCGTTCCGCGGTTGGCGTCCGTATGAGGCGTCTGGGTCATGGAGGCCAGAACATCTGTCACACGGCGCTGGATCTCATGCGCGGGATCAATGTAGCCCACAGGATCCACCCCTTGGTCACAAGCCAGACAGATGAGACCGGAGTGCTTGCCGGAACAGTTGTTGTGAAGCGGGCATGCGGACTGATGAGCGGCGGCCAGGGCACGGGCCGCAGGCTCATACGTTGGCCAATGAGTTCCACACTCCAGGGCAGCGACATCCCGCCCCACAGCGGCGAGCATGGAAGCAGCAACCTTGGCGTGTGCCTCTTCGCCATTATGAGAGGCACAGGCGAGCGCAAGAGCTTCGTCGGAAAGGCCCAGCCGATCAGCCGCTCCACTTTCGACGAGTTCAATTGCCAGCAGGGACTTGACGGTCGAGCGCGGAAAAACTGCTGCCTCCACATCCCCACAGGACCAGACAACAGAGCCATCGGCATCCACAACCACAGCCCGGCCCAGATGCCGTGACTCAACCTGTTTTCCGCGCGTGACTTCCGCGAGCAATCCGGAGCCCGTGTGTGCTGTCATGTCTTTTAACCCCTGTTGTCAGCGACCTGATGGATCTTTTGCGACCAGCACATAGCACGGCCCGTGACCCTCGTGAGCCACCTCCAGCCAGGACTGGATCAACCGGCGTCGCACACGCAGAATTCCGATGTCCTGCTCGGGCGGGATATCGGCTAGAGCCAGTGCGGCCAGAGATCCTTCAAGAAAAATCAACCGGTCTGCGAGGGGTAATCCGCCTTCGATAACAGCTTGTCCCTCTGCGCGGCCCATCAGGGCGTACAGAAAGGTCTCACCAGCCGGGGGACGGAACGCCTCAGCATCAAGCATGATGGCACCCACCTCTTCAGCAGTCAGGTGTGTCACTGGAGGCTGCCAGTCCAAAAGATCCGGCTGAGAGACAGCCTGCGTCTTTCTTGCCGGGCGAACTTGGGGCGAAGGTGATGAGCACTCTGGAAGAGTGTCAAACGGCAGGGCGGGCGGTGGAGAACGTCTCACGCCCATGATGGGTCAGTTCCCGCTTCGAGCGCCGGTTTTCTGGCAGGCTGCGCAAACACCCTCAATTTCTACAGTCGCGGCCTCAGCCCGAAATCCAACATCCTTGGCCGCCAGCATAAGGGCCGGCACAATCGTTTCCTGTTCAAGCTCCCACGCCCGCCCACAGGATTTGCAGATCAGAAACTGAGCACGATGAACGCCCCATTCTCCATGATCGCACCCATGGTGGCAGTCTGTCGCATGGGTGCAGGCAACGAAAGCACTCAGTCTTTCAAGCCGATGGATCAGCCCCTGTTCCAGAAGGAAATCCAGTGCACGATAGACCGTCGGAGGAGCAGCATTGGGGTGCGCTGGCCGCAAACGCGCCAGCAAATCATAAGCACCGGACGGCTTATCGGAAGACAGGATCAGCCCCAGAACCTGACGTCGCGTCTCTGTCAGGCGTTGCCCACGGTGACGACACCAGTCCCCAGCCCGCTCAAGACGGGAGGTGATGGATGGGGCAAAGGACAGGTCCTCCGCAGAGGAGGTCTCAAAAGACGAATCCGGCATGGTCTCTCCTATATGGCATCATGCCGACTGTTTTTCGATAGAGAGCCTTTAAGCGGACCAGAATCAGAGTGCGAAATCACGGATCAGCGACTGAATGGAAGCCGGATCTGTCTCCATCATCACATGGCGTCTGAGGTGATCACAGTCCTCCATCTTCAACGTTCTGATCAGGCGTTTCACGCGTGGAAGAGAGGCAGAATTCATCGAAAATGACCGCAGGCCAAGCCCAATCAGCAACGCGACTACCCGCGGGTCTGATGCCATTTCTCCACATACCGAGATAGGACGATGAGCCCGCAAAGCAGACTCTGCTGTCAGGGCAATCAGCTGAAGTACGGCAGGGTGCAGTGGGCTGTAGCGGTCTGCCACCATGGAATCGGCCCGATCCACAGCCAGCGTGTACATCGTCAGGTCGTTGGTCCCGAGGGCCATAAAGTCCGCATGCTGAGCCATGGTATTGGCCGTCAGAGCTGCCGCAGGCGTTTCAACCATAATACCCAAAGGCGGCAATGGGTCCGGCAGAACGATCTGACGGCGCTTGAGGCGGCGAGTGACCTTGTCATAAATTTCCCGCGCCTCAATCACCTCATCCGCCGATGTTACCATCGGCAGCAGAATGCGGACCGGGCCAATGGCCGTATTGCCGTCTGCAGGCGAGGCTGCCCGCAGAATGGCGGCAAACTGCGTCTCCAGCACATCCGGAACGCGCAGAAGAAGGCGGATACCCCGCAAACCGAGCGCGGGGTTGTCTCCATCCGCCACCTGTTCCGCGAGACCCAGGCGACGCATGCAGGCCCGCCCTTTTTCACCGCCCCAGTCCAGAACGCGGATTGTGACCGGTCGGCCGTCCATGCCTTCGATAATGGAGCGATACGTTGCTGTCTGCCCGTCTTCATCAGGCAGATCGTCCCGCTCGCCGAACAGAAATTCACTACGCAGAAGGCCAATTCCCTTGGCGCCATTGCGCAACAGCATGGGCAATTCGGCCGGGAGTTCCAGATTGGCCAGAAGCTCGATGGGTTCGCCACCCTGAAGCTGGGCAGGAAGCTTTTTCAGGCGACCGAAAGTCCGCTTTTCCTTGGCCTCTTTCTGGGCAGCTTCCCGTGCCAGACGCAGCTCTGTTTCATTGGGGGACAAAGTGATGGTGCCAAGATGCCCATCCACGACAAGCATATCGCCTTCCGTGACCTGCGCCATAAGGTTTGGCACGGCCAGAATGGCTGGAATATCGAGCGCACGCAGCAAGATGGCCGTATGGTCAGCGCCACCACCACCTTCTGTTACGACAGCAGCAATCCGGGCGGGATCAATCATCGCGACATCCGCCGGACGAAGCTGCTCTGCCACCAGCACTGAGCCCGGAGGGAGGCTGGAGAACGCACGGTAAGAGACGCCCGTCAGATTGCGGATCAACCTGCGGCCAATTTCCTCAAATTCGCCTGCCAACCTCAGATTGGCATCCTGTTCCTGGCCGCCATTCTCTCCAGCCATGGCTTCGGCAGTTCTCAGAACCTGAAGTGCCAACGCTTCACTAACATCCGCGACCGCAGCCTCAGCACAAAGCCCCTCTTCCTCGATCCGCATCGTGACTTGCCGCGTCAGGCGGGAGGGGCCAAGCATGCGCTCATAAACCGTCAGAAGGGTCGCGATCTCTTCGCGTCCTTCTTCAGGGAGCCCGACAAGCCTGTCGCGCATTTTCTCGATCTGGCGCAGGGCGCGAGTGATGGCGCCCTGAAGCCTTGTCAGTTCTGCCTCAGAACCAATCTGGCTGTATCGCTCGACGATTTCCGGAAGGGGCAGTTCTTCCACACGCCCTGCCGGGCCAAGACCAATCGCCTGGGTAATGGCTTTGCCCTGAAGGGTCAGGGATGTGTTGGACGCCTTGCGGGAACGGCTTCCTCTTGGACGTGACGCCCGAAGTGGCGTTTCAGTCACGCTCACCAAATCCGTCAGAAATCAGCACTTCAACAGCATCCAGTGCTTCAGCAGCCTGTCGGCCGTGTGACCTGAGAGTAACAGTCTCGCCTTCTCCGGCCCCCAGCATCATGAGCCCCATGATGGACAGAGCCGAGACGACGTTGCCGCCGCGCTCCACTGTGGTTTCCGCATCAAATCGCTCGGCCGTGGTTACGAGCTTGGCGGCAGCACGGGCATGAAGCCCCAGCCGATTGACGATGGTCAGAGTGCGGGGCGAGAGAGTTGTTTCGCTCATTTTACGGGACCGGCATGACACAGGGGCGCGGCCCCCCGTGCAGACAGGGGTCAGGGAGCTGGGAAGCCACCGCGATATACTTACGCCCAGCCATGGTTGCTTTTTCGATACAGCCTTCAAGATCCAGACCAACACGGGTCTTGGCCAGCTTGACCAGCATGGGAATATTCACACCAGACACAACTTCAACATGCCCCGGTTCCCGAAGTGACAGGGCCAGATTCGACGGCGAACTGCCAAAAATATCCGTCAGGACAAGAACACCCTCGCCTGTATTAAGCTGATGCAGGAGCTTGTCCGCCTCCGGCCTCAGAAGTGCCGGATCATCGTCATCGCCGACACCGACAATGCCAATCTGAGCCTGAGGCCCGACCACGTGCACCATCGTTTCAAGCAGAACTTCGCCCAGCCTGCCGTGCGTCACCAGCATCAGACCAATCATACAGACTTGTCCTGGATCGACGCATCATGGGGGGGAACAGCCCATCGCCATGAGGACAGTCCTTTCCGGGCGAGTTCCCTGTGCAGAACCATCATCGGGCCCACAGGGGCGGTTCTGGGCAAAAGCCGAGCCAGCTCTTCAACGATGGTTACTGAACGATGGCGACCACCGCTGCATCCGACAGCGATAGTGGCATATTTCTTGCCCTCCTCAACAAAGCGCGGGAGCACCAGATCGAGCAGGCCGTGCACGTGGCTAAAGAAGGCAGCGTAGGCGGGATCGGCCTTCACGTGCTGCACAACAGCCTGATCCAGCCCCGTCATGGGCTGAAGCGTGGCATCATAGTGAGGGTTTCGAAGAAAGCGGGCGTCGAACACCATATCGGCTTCGCGCGGCAAACCAGATGGATATGCAAAAGACATGAGAGCCACGGTCAGGCCATCTTTTGCGTCGCTTCCAAAGCGTGTTTCGATGAGCTGACGCAATTCCGGAGCGGGCAGATCAGAGGTATCGATCACGAAATCCGCATGCGCACGCAGAGGTGCCAGCAAACGCGTTTCCTGTTCAATACCGGGAAGAACAGTTCCGCTACTGACCAGCGGATGACGACGACGGGTGGCTGTAAAACGCCGCAGCAGGATTTCGGGCTCTGCTGTTGCGTAAAGGAGCTGGACCTGACTTCCCGGCAACGCTTTCAGCTTGTCGATTTCATCGAGAACACCAGCGGCTTCAAAACCGCGGCTTCGAACGTCAATGCCAATGGCCAGACGTTCGCCACTTCGCGAAGCCAAAGCCTCGAGCAGATGCAATGGCGGATTGTCCACAACTTCGTGGCCCAGATCTTCAAGCACACGTAAAATGGATGATTTTCCGGCACCGGAAAGCCCTGTGACAATCAGGATCTGTCTGGAACCAGGACCATATCCTGCCGAAGGTTCGGACTCGGGAATATTCGCCGGTGTCATGTGCCCTACTCTAGCCCTTTTTCAAAAGAGAAGGAACTATTTCGCAGCTTCAGATTCCCGCACTATCACCCCCTGCCCCCGTCACCCAGTCATACGTTCCCCGACAGGCCTGAAACGCGGCCACCACACGGGATGAATCTCCCGGCAAACAGCCGTTTATGTGCAGAACAACAGCTCCGGTTTGTGGGTCTTTTTCCGGGGTCGGCAGACGGTCCCCCTGCATCCCGAGCAGCACTTTGAGAATCACTCTCGCATTTGTGACAAAAGGTGTCCTAAGAATCCCCACTCCGCGCACCTCAAGTAGTCCCTCCAGCGCAGATGGGGGACTAACCAGCGGTCCATCCAACAGAACACGATCATCAGACACAAGCGAGAAACCGCGTTCCATCAGTTGCAGGGCGAGCATCGATTTCCCGGAGCCCGACGGGCCGCACAGAAGAATCGCATCTCCGTCGTGTGCCACGCAGGACGCATAAAATGTTTCGCTTTCAGGAAACCGTTTCTGAGATGACACTGATTGCGGCCTTTTCAAGACGGAGCTAGAAGCGTTTGCGATAGATTGAGCTGTATCGCCATCAGCTCATCAAGAGTCTGGGGAGGCAACCGCAGCCTCCGATGATGAATCGGAAATACGGATCTTATGGGCGATTTTTCCAGGAATGATATTGTTACCGTTCACGGTGACGAAGTGACCTGCACCGACTTTGACGGCCTTGGACCACAGGGAGAACGCCCTCAGCGCCTTGCCGAAGAATGCCAGGCCGCACTCAATGCGATCTCCGGCGCCCTGGCAGAACATGGACTGACCCTTGACCAGACGCGCCACGTTGCCGCGATGCTGCGTGAAGGAGATGGCTTCAGTCAGTGTCAAAGCGCACTTGGAGAAGCCCTCGCCTCAGCCAGACCGGCCCTGACGCTACGAATTGTTCAGGGCTTTCCCGATACCAATCAGCGGATCGCTCTCAGCCTGATTGCCAGCCCTTCTCCATAATATGGTGAATTGCGCCACAAAATGTCTTTTCGAGCCAATTATCTGAGTTTGATCTCTAATTTTTCAGATTCTGAGTAATTTTTATCGCTGAAAATCGAGTTTGGCACGCCTTCTGCATAGTGAAAATCAGGCGACATGATCGCCTCATTTTTTAGGCAGAAAGGCCCTCGTCATGTCTCGTATTTCCATCTCCGTCTGCACCGCTCTTGTCGCTGCACTCTCCCTCGCTCCTGTGTCACACAGCAGAGCCGCCCCCCTCCTCCCAGCTGTCGTGCCTACGACGTCCAGCCAGACAATCAGCGTTTCCGGATTGGACCTGACGTCTAAACAGGGCTGGCAAACCGCTGAAAATCGAATCGATGATGCATCGCGGGCGGTATGCAGCATCTCGAATCCGATGGATATGGCGACGCCGGACGATGTGTCTTCCTGCGCCGAAAGAGCCCGTGAAGGCGCTTTACAGACCCTACGGGACATCCGGTCAGAACAGAAAGACAGCCATCGGGTTGGGCACGTTCTGTTTGCTGCCAAGCCTGACGCATATCCTCATGGCTAAGGATATTATTTCGCCCCTGTGCATCCTCACACTAGCAATTCCGTTCGCCGCGACACTCCTGTTGCAGGAAGGCGGCACGGAACAACAGAAGAGTATTATCGTCACCGGAAATCAGTTTGGGCTTGCAGCATATCAGCATGCCTCACTGCTCAGATCAGGGAGCCCGAGGCAATCTAACCACGAAACATGCACCGGAGATTGCGCCAGAAGCATCCACGATGTTTTCGGCAAACAGGCTTCCCCGCAGAGCGTGGATAATCTGACGGCTGATCGCCAGGCCAAGGCCGGAATGCTGCCCGAAATTCTCAGTCTGCGGCCGCTCTGAATAAAAGCGGTCAAAGACACTTTCGAGCTTTCCTGGTGGAATTCCGGGCCCTTGATCGCTGATGGTAATTTCTACCACGCTACCAGTCCCAGGTCCGTTGCCAGCGACTTCCCGCGCACTGGCATGAAGCGCGATGATCCCATTGGGAGGGGAAAACGAGACTGCATTGCCAATCAGGTTCCGCAACACCTGAACAAGACGATCTTCGACAGCAAACGCCCGCAGCGGTGGCTCCTGATCCCGCACATCCAGACGCAGAATGGGAGCATCTTCGTTACGCGTGGTCTGGTGCATTTCGGCCAGAATGGCGAGGAGCGCCACGACCGTTACGGGTTCAGGCCGCACGCGCGAAAGCTCGGCGTCGATCCGGCTTGCATCCGAAATATCCGTAATCAAACGATCCAGCCGTTTGACGTCACTATTGATGATCCCCAGCAGACGATCCCGCCGTTCTGGAATCGCAATTCTGGGAAGTGTTTCAATGGCTGACCGGATAGACGAGAGCGGATTCTTGATTTCATGACTGACGTCCGCAGCAAAGCGTTCGATGTCATCCATACGCGCCCACAGAGCCAAAGCACTTCCACGCAGGGACCGCGCCAGAACACCGATTTCGTCACGTCTGGCCAAGAGGCGCTCCGGGACGAGGTCCTTGCGCCCGTCAGATTCCCTCATTTCATGTGAGGCACGCGCCAGTGTCAGCAGCGGGCGAGCAATTGTCAGGGACAGATACCAGGACAGCAGGACCGTTACGATCAGCGCCGCCAGCACAAGCGACAGGATGGAAGAGCGAACCGCAAACAAGGATCGATCTACTTCCGGGGCATGCCGCGTCAGCTGGATTTCCCCAACTGTCAGCCCATCATGCACCACAGGCTCCACAACCGTCACGACCAACTGATGATCCTTGGTCCGACGGATGAAGGGCGGCAGTTCGGACTGCGCTCTGAGCGGCTGTGCATCATGGGGACCGTCAGTTGCGGCATCTGGCGTGTCGAGTGTGACAATGCCTTCACTGGATGTGAGCGGCAGCAGCGACAGGAGCCAGTCATAAAAGGTTTCCAGCGCGTTGTTTCGCGGCGGATGCCATGTTTCCCCCTCGGGAACTGCATCGGGCGCTACGGCTTTAGGCGGCAGTTTGGGCTCCGTCCGGCTATCCGCAACCAGCTTGCCATCCGGATCAAATAACAGGGCATGAGCATTAGGGCTTGGCTCTGTCAGGCGCGCAAGGAGCGGCCTTGCACGGGAATCCAGAACATAATCACCGCCTGGCGCAGGCTTCCCGCCTGTTTTGGGCGCAGCGCTGACGGCTGACTGCCCGATAGCCGCGGCATAAATGTGAGCCTGCTCGCGCAGAGCATTGACGTCTGTTTCGAGCAAGCCGTTCTGAAACTGGTCCAGAAACAGCAATGTTACAGCCAAAAGAGCCAAGGGCAGTATGTTCAGAAGAAGGATACGCCCCAGTAGAGGTGAGGCGAGCCTGCGCCGTTGACTGCGATCGCCGTCTCCCCCTGTGCCCGCATTGAGCACACGACGGATGGACTGCCAGACACCAGCCCTGACGGCCGCCGCGCGACGGCGGTCACGCCCCTGTTCGAGCCGATCCGAATCCAGATCGTAGGGGAGTGCATGGGCCGCTTCTCTACGACCCATGACGTACCTTCTGCCTGACACGCAAACCCGTCACAGCGCCTCACTCATCCTTGTAACGGTATCCAATGCCGTAGAGCGTTTCGATCTGATTGAAGCTGTCATCCACCTGCCGGAATTTCTTGCGAACGCGCTTGATGTGACTGTCGATCGTCCGGTCATCAACGTAAATGTTGTCACCGTATGCCGCATCAATCAGTTGATCGCGGGACTTCACCATTCCCGGTCGCATGGCCAACGCCTTCACCAGCAGAAACTCAGTGACCGTCAGGGCGATATCCTGGCCACCCCACAGGCACTGATGTCGTGTTTCATCCAGAGAAAGCTGGCCACGGACGATGGCTGAGCCCACGGTTGTGACACCTGCCGCTTCGGCGCGGCTGGCATCCTGACGGCGCAGCAGTGCACGAATGCGTTCAATCAGCAGACGCTGGGAAAACGGCTTGGTGATGTAATCATCAGCTCCGAGGCGTAACCCCATGAGCTGATCAAGCTCCTCGTCTTTCGACGTCAGGAAAATGACAGGAAGGTTGGATCGGGCACGAAGGCGCTGAAGCAGCTCCATGCCATCCATGCGTGGCATCTTGACGTCGAGCACCGCCAGACTGACCGGGCGGCTGGTGATCCCCTGAAGTGCACTTTCACCATCCGTATAGGTGTGAACGGTGAACCCTTCGGATTCGAGGGTCATCTGGACGGAAGCAAGAATGTTCCGGTCGTCATCCACAAGCGCAATAATCGGTGCTGCAGCGATGCCAGAAGGCGTCTGACTGTTGGCCGATTGAGGCGGAAAGGAAGTGTGTGGCGTCTCCATATGGGGTCCGTCTGCTAAAATCTGATGCGTAGATTATCTATAACGCATGGCGCACTGTGGCGGGAAATAGGCATTTCAATGACATCCTACCACGTTGCAACCCTTGTCTTTGAGACAATCCGCGTTATCTCCTGAAGAAGAACGGGGCCATGAGTTGGCCCGTCCCACAAGATAAGGTCGTGACATGACAGACCAGAAGACTACGCCGGAAACTGTAAACGACGTGCCTGAGCAGGGCGTCGAAACTCCCGGTATGAACGAAACCAGCGGCGAAACGCTGGAAGAAACCACGCCGGAAGCGCGCATTGAGGCCCTCGAAGCCGAAGTTGCCGAACTCAAGGATCGCTGGGTCCGTTCTGAAGCAGAGAACCAGAACATCCGCGCCCGCGCGAAGCGGGATGTGGAAGACGCTCGTCAGTACGCCATCCAGAAATTTGCGCGTGACGTTGTTGAGGCAGCTGAAAATCTCCAGCGCGGCCTTGCCTCCCTTCCGACGAAGACCGAGGGCGAAGACAGCCTCATCACAAAGCTGCGTGAAGGAATTGAAGGCACGGAACGATCCTTCATCAACATTCTGGAACGTCACGGCATCACCTGTGAAGACCCGACCGGCAAGCCGTTTGATGCCAACCTGCATCAGGCCATGGCGGAACAGCCCTCTGATCAGCATACGCCTGGCCACGTCATGCAGTCCTGGACGCCAGCATGGCTTCTGAAGGGCCGTTTGCTGAAGCCGGCCATGGTTGTTGTCGCCAAGGGAACGCCAGAAGCTGACGCAGCAAAGGCGTCTCCAGGTCTCGACACGACCGCCTGATCCCGCACACGCAGGATTTCTTTTTGCGGAACGTCAGCTCTAATGGTTGGCGTTCCGTCAGACCCTGTTAGAAAATAGGGTCATGAGTCGCATTCTTGTCATCAAGCTCGGTGCTCTGGGCGATTTCGTTCAGGCGTTTGGGGCTTTCGCTTCAATTCGAGCCGCGTTCCCACACGACAGCATCACCCTGCTGACGACCCCTCCCTTCGTGGAGCTGGCAAAAGCTGCCCCCTGGTTCGATGACGTCACGACGGATCGTCGCCCGTCTCTGGCCCATCCAGTCGCTTTGCTTCGCCTGTCGCGTGCTCTGCGCGGATTTGATCGTATTTTTGATCTGCAGACCTCCGGGCGGTCTCGCACCTATTTCCGGCTTGCAGGCAGACCACGCAACTGGTCCGGCATCTCTGATGGCTGCTGCCATCCGCATGTCAATCCTTCCCGCAATGAAATGCACACCCTAACCCGCCTTGAAGACCAGCTCCGTGCTGCGGGTCTTCAGCCCGTTCCGAGAAAGGTTCCGGAATGGCTGAAAGGACATGGGCCAAAGATTTCCGGTCGATCCGTCGTGCTTATTCCCGGAGCAGCCCCGCACCGGCCTCAGAAACGCTGGCCCGTCACGCGGTTTTCAGAGGTTGCTCAAGCTGTCACTGCCCGCGGACTGGTTCCGGTCATTGTAGGCTGTGCGGCCGAAAAGCCTCTTGCTGAACAGATTTTGCAGGACTGCCCGAGCGCCCTGGACCTCACAGGACAGACCAGTCTGGTTGAGCTGGCGGGTGTTCTCCACAGAGCTGACCTTGTCATTGGCAACGATACCGGTCCGATCCATCTCGCCGCAGCTATGGATCGTCCTATCATCGCCCTGTTTTCCCAAGACAGTGATCCGCGCCTGACCGCTCCACTTTCACTCACACCGGGACGCACAACCATTCTGGATGTTCCAGATCTGGCTCTGTTACCTGCATCGCGCATAGAGGCTCTACTCCCCGCATGACAGTTATCCGTTGCGTCACGATGCAGAAGAACGAGGCCACGCTTCTTGAGCCGTGGATCCTCTGGCACGGGGCCATTTTCGGTCTCTCCAATCTGACCGTTGTCGACAACGGCTCTACAGACCCACACGTCAAGGACGTGCAGAAGCGTTATGAAGCGCAGGGTGTGCAGATCATTCGCAAATATCGGTCCCAAAAGGACTTTTTGCGGAAAGGTGAAATCTTCACGGACATTATCCGAGGCTGGGATGCGGAAAATGCCTGTGATTTCGCACTTCCCATGGATTGCGATGAATTTCTTGCGTTCTTCCTCGACCGCCTGTCGGTGGACCCGGCGGAAATCCGCGCGCAGTTCGAGCTTCTGAAAGACGAACAGGCGACCCTGATTACCGATCGCCTTCTCTTGAACGTGCCGAATGCTCCCAATTACTATCGACCCCAGTCGGTTCCGAGGGCGCTGTTCAAGGCTCATACGATTGTGGGACTGGATCGGGGCCTGCATGCCCCACAGACCATCTACCCAGAGCGCTGCGTGCGGACGCCTTTTGTGCATCTTCATCTGCACAATCGACCTGACTACGAAGACATACGCCGATTTGCCCGTCAGAAGCTCTCTCATATCGCCGGCGCAATTCCAGGGGAAAAACCCAGAGCGGGACAGATCACACCCGAGAACCCCAAAGAGGGATATCATCTTCGGTACTATTTTCAGGCCAGTCAGGAAGATTTCCTCCGCAGCTACCTGCACACGCCCGATATTTATGCGCCCGTCATCGCAGACCATTTCCGGGCGTTAGGCATAGATCCTGCGCCAATCCTCGGAGATATGGCCGCGCCGCAGTTCCCGGTGCATGTTCCACAGAATTTTCTGGCTCATCGTCGCCTGGAAGATGGATCACAGCACGAATACGGCCTGTTTGATCCCCTCGCCTACGCCTACGAGAATGAAGATGTGGTGAAAGACGCCTTTTATGGCATCTGGCCGCTGATCCATTACATGGACGCCGGATGGCGCGAAGGACGGCGCCCGAATGCCAACGGAATGGCGCCATTTCTGCTTCAGGCGGCAGTTCCTACCGTATAAATCCGCTTTCAGGCCGGTGCAGGGCTTGCGGCCAATCCCCGATTGAGGCCATTTACGCGTGTCTTTTTCCCGGCAGAGGGCTGCCGGGAGCAATCGCAGAGGAGCGATCCCATGCCCGCCATCACACTCCCCGACGGAAGCGTCCGCACGTTCGACGGGACCGTGACGGGCACGACTATCGCGGCCTCCATCGGCCCGGGGCTGGCAAAAGCCGCCCTGGCCATGGAGGTGAACGGCAAGCTCGTCGATCTTTCAACCGAGATTGCGAACGATGCGGCCGTCAAGTTCGTCACCAAGAAAGACGATGCCTCACTTGAGATGATCCGCCATGATGCGGCGCATGTTCTGGCAGAAGCCGTGCAATCGCTCTGGCCGGAAACGCAGGTTACGATCGGTCCAAGCATCAAAGACGGCTTCTATTACGACTTCTCCCGTGAGAAGCCGTTCACGCCGGATGACTTCGAAGCCATCGAAGCCAAGATGCGCGAAATCGTCGCTGCCAACGCCCCTTTCACCCGTGAAGTGTGGGACCGTGACGAAGCCATCCGCTTCTTTGAAGAGAAGGGTGAGGACTTCAAGGCCGAACTGATCCGCGATCTGCCAGAAAGCGAGCAGATTTCGATCTACCGTCAGGGCGAATGGCTCGATCTCTGCCGTGGACCGCATCTGCGTGGCACGGCGGACGTTGGCACGGCCTTCAAGCTCATGCGCGTGGCCGGTGCTTACTGGCGTGGTGACCATCGCAACCCCATGCTGACCCGCATTTACGGCACGGCCTGGCGCGACAAGAAGGAGCTGGACGCTCATCTGATGCGCCTGGAAGAAGCCGAAAAACGCGATCATCGCCGCATTGGCCGCGAGATGGACCTCTTCCATATTCAGGAAGAAGCCGTTGGGCAGATCTTCTGGCACCACAAGGGCTGGCGTCTGTACACGGTCCTTCAGGACTACATGCGCCGCGCTCAGTCCCGGAATGGTTACGAAGAAGTTCGCACGCCACAGCTCGTGGACCGTGCCCTCTGGGAAGCCTCCGGTCACTGGGACAAGTACCGTGAGAACATGTTCATCGCGCAGGTTGAGGATGAGGACAAAACCCTCGCCCTGAAGCCGATGAACTGCCCGTGCCATGTGCAGATCTTCCGCCATGGCCTGCGGTCTTACCGCGAACTGCCGTTGCGTATGGCAGAATTCGGTGCGTGCCATCGTTATGAGCCGTCCGGCTCGCTGCATGGCATTATGCGCGTTCGTGGTTTCACGCAGGATGATGCTCATATCTTCTGCACGGACGATCAGATTGCGGATGAAACCGCAAAGTTCGTGAAGATGCTGGCTGAGGTTTACACGGATCTGGGCTTCGAGAGCTTCCGCGTGAAGTTCTCGGACCGTCCGGAGACGCGTGCCGGCTCTGACGAAGTCTGGGACCGGGCCGAAGGCTCGCTCAAGACGGCCTGTAAAATCGCTGGCGTCGAATATGAATATAATCCCGGCGAAGGCGCCTTCTATGGCCCGAAGCTGGAGTTCGTTCTGACGGACGCCATCGGTCGTGACTGGCAGTGCGGTACGCTTCAGGTGGACTACGTTCTGCCAGAGCGTCTGGATGCGTCCTATATTGGTGAAGATAGCCAGCGTCATCGCCCCGTCATGCTGCACCGTGCCATCCTTGGCAGCTTCGAGCGCTTTATCGGCATCCTGATCGAGCAGTATGCTGGCAAGTTCCCGCTCTGGCTGGCGCCGACGCAGGTTGTAGTGGCGTCCATCGTTTCCGATGCTGCTGATTACGCCAATGAGGTTGCTGCCGAACTGAAGGCAGCCGGGCTTCAGGTTGTAACCGACGTTCGCAACGACAAGATTAACGCCAAGATCCGCGAACACAGCCTTGCGCGCGTTCCGGTTATTCTGGTGGTTGGACGCCGTGAAGCAGAAGAGCGCAAAGTGGCGATGCGTCGCCTTGGGGGCGCCAATCAGGAAATTCTGGGACTCGAAGAGGCTGTAAAAACTCTCACAGCCGAGGCCACCCCACCTGATATTGCCCGGTTTTCGAAGGATTGAGCGTAATACCCTTGCGCCCGGAAGGGCGCAGGACTATGTGCAAAAGGAATGGGATCGGCAAAGATCGAAACCCGCCCCTCTTTGACGAGGCGCGGGCGTTCGGGTCAGTGCTGGTCCTTGTATGAAAATTACGACAGGAGCTGACCATAGCTAGACCGCCGATGCAGGCCGCGCCCACACGTGAGGGGCCGCGCGTCAATGAGGAAATCCGTGTTCCGCAAGTTCGTCTGATTGACGAAGAAGGCGAAATGCAAGGCGTCATGACGACCCGGGATGCTCTGATGCGTGCTTTCTCGGTTGGCCTTGACCTCCTGGAAATCAGCCCGACCGCTGTTCCCCCTGTTGTGAAGATCTTGGACTACGGCAAGTTCAAGTACGAGCAGCAAAAGAAGAAGAACGAAGCCCGCAAGAAGCAGAAGGTCGTTGAGATCAAGGAAGTGAAGGTTCGTCCCGGCACGGGCGAGCATGACTTCCAGACGAAGCTCAAGGCCATCAACTCGTTCCTGGATGACGGCGACAAGGTAAAGGTATCCCTTCGCTTCAAGGGCCGTGAAATGGCTCACCAGGAGCTGGGTGCAAAGATGATGGAGCGCATCCGCATCGAGGTCGAAGAGAAGGCCAAGGTTGAGCAGATGCCCCGTATGGAAAACCGTCAGATGCTCATGGTTATAGCTCCGCGCTAAAACCTAGGTTCTTACGAGATCCACAGGAAAAGCAGCTTTCTTCGGAAGGCTGCTTTTTTTATGCCTTTAGTCTTGGAGCTCGCCTATTCGCCGGACTCATGCTGATAGCTGCGATACAAATCCATGAGTCGGACAAGAGTGAGCCGGACATCGTCAACCACACTTCCCCAATCTCCTGCCACAGGCTGACGGAAAATTCGCATATCCGGATACCAGGTGGTCTGAGTTCCTGCATCTCCCCAACGCCAACAAGCGTCAGAGCGTGACAGCATCCAGACGGGTTTACACAGCCCACCCGCCAGATGAGCCATGGACGTATCCACCGTAATCAGAAGATCCACGCCTGAGAGTCTGGCAGCGGTATCAGCAAAATCGAGAATATTCTCCGTCCCATCAACCAGTGGTAGTCCGGTTTCAGCAACTTGATGGCGGGCCGCCCCCATTTGGAAACTTACGAAGCGCACGCCTTTTACTGAAAACAAAGGCCTCAATGTCTCCAGCGACATGCTGCGGCGGCGATCCGTCTGCGTCGCACGCAAATCATGAGGTCTGGGATCTCCGCTCCAGACAAGCCCGACGATGAAATCCGGAGGCTGGCAGGAACCTTGAACCTGAGCGCTGAGCTTGCCTCCCTGAGTTGTCATGTCTTCTTCTGACACAGACAGATAGGGAAACTGTCCAACAAACTCTGCCGTCAATCCGAGCCTCACGGGAAGGCTCATCATCGGGCAATGATAGTCGAAGCAGTCGGCAGGATCGAGAACTGAGACTACCCGGGATACGCCCGCTACACGCTGCATCAGTCGTACCAATGGAACTGGAACCTGCACTACAACTTCGGCACCCCGCTGGGCCAGTATCGGCATCAGGCGGATGAAATGCAGAGTGTCTCCATATCCCTGTTCGTGATGAACAAGAATGGTGCATCCCTTCAGGGATTCCCCTTCCCAGACTGGCGCGTCGATATCGGCCCTGACTGTTCTCGAAGAGAGCCAACGGCTTTCGTATTCCTGCCATCCTAGAAGAAAATCACCCGATTTCAGCAAAGCCGTCGCACGTCCAAAACGGATAACGGGATGATCAGGAGACCGTTGAAGCGCAGCATCGTAGAACTGCAAGGCTTCTGCAGAGCGGTTCAAACATTGGAGAATGTGACCGGCGTTATTGAGAGCATTTGCATCATCGGGCTGCATTTTCAAAGCAGACTGCGCGAAACCCAGGGCCGCTTCAAACTGTCCGTCACGTGACAGAACCATACTCAGATCGGTAGCGTACTCAGGAATAGCCGGGTCCTGCTGCACGGCAGTTTCCAGAGCTTTGATAGACCCTGTCAGATCATCCTGATGCAACAGGGCAATGCCCAGTCGATGCCAGACCCTTGCCGCATGAGGCCTCGCTTCGAGGGCCTTGCCATAGAACAGGGATGCCCTTTCCCAGCACTGAAGACGCTCATAAACGCCTCCAAGAAGAAAGAGACTTTCAGGCCTTTCTGGCAAAAGCGTTTCTGCCTCTCGCAGAACGTCGATAGCACTCTCACGCTGCCCCACTTCTTCCAGGCCGACTGCTACTCGCAAATATTCTGTGAAGGTACGACGTGTAAGCAGACAGGGGCTGGGGGAAAGTGTGGTCATTCCGACTCCTCGTCCTGTGTCTGTAAGAGGAAATTCTTAATAATTCCTCAAATTCCATTCGTTCATCACATCGTTTCTGAGACCAGATCTTTGATACGATTGAAATAAATTAATAATTTAAAAGAAATTCTCTTTCCAAATTGGACATTACAAGTCCGAAAATATTTTCAATATTTATAAAATGAGCCTCTCTGTGCATCTCGTGGCCGTTTGAAAAAGAGGCTGTAATCGGAAATAAATCCGATTTCAGATCAATCATTGGGTGTCTTGGCTACGATGTTGCGCTAAGAGCGCTTTCTATTCTGTTTTAAAGGCCTCCCCGGGCTTTAACCCGCCTGGAATGGACTCCATGACCCATCCGACGACGAACCCGGCTTCACGCCCCGCCGCGCCATTTGCGGAATTTCTACTCTCGCGCGCACCACGCTCATCGCTCCGCAACGCTGTTTCCGCTGCTCACTACCGGCCCGAGGCGGAATGTGTGGATGCGCTGCTGCCGCGTGCTGACCTGACACCTGAGCAGGATCGTCAGGCTACCAGAATAGCCCATGGCCTTGCTGAGGCCGCACGAGACTCCTCGCCCGATATTGTGGGGAGCCTTTTGCAGGCATTCCCTCTGTCTTCACCTGAAGGGCAATCTGTTCTGGCTCTGGAAGAGGCGCTTCTGCGCATTCCGGATTCTGCGACTCAGGATGCACTGATCCGTTCTCTCGTGGGAGCTACTGACTGGGGACGGCATATCAGTAAACGCCGTGCATCGGTTGTGAACTCGATTGCGTTGAACCTGTCCCTTGCAGGGCGCTTCAACCAGAGCAGGGGGTTCAGCCTTCGTCGGCTAACCCTTCAGACATCTACTCCCATGGTTCGTCGTAGTCTGGAAAAAGCTATCCGTGCGGTAGGAAGCGGATTTATTCTGGGCTCTACGCTGGCTCAGGCTCTGAGACTGTCCGCCCCTGCAGAAAAATACGGGCTGACATATGCATATGATCCGCAGGTCAACACCGCTCTGACGGCTCATCAAGCCCTCGATGCCCTTACCGTCTATGAAGACGCACTGGAAGATATCAGCCAACACGCTGGCATCACCGGCGACTTTCATGATCGCCCGATGCTGTATGTACGTCTGCCGGCATTGAGCGCGCGATTCAGCCGTTTCAGGCGTGAGCGGATCATGACGGAGCTGCTGCCGATCCTGCAAAGGCTTACCATCCGGGCCCGGCAACTGGATGTCGGCATCCTGCTCTCCAGCGAAGACAGCACACATCTTGAGCTGACGCTGGATCTGCTTGAGGCTCTCTGTGTGTTGCCTGAACTCGGGAACTGGAACGGGCTTGGCATGACCGTCCAGACCTATGATCGTCGTGCTTCAGCTGTCGTAGATTTTCTTATTGATCTGGGACGACGCTCCGGGCGCCGCGTTCTTGTCAGACTGGTCAAAGGCTCCTGCTGGAATTCGGAAATTCGGCAAGCCCAGAAAACCGGACTGGCTGACTTCCCTGTTTTCACGCGCCGTTGCCACACGGATGTCAGTTATCTTGCCTGCGCCCGACAGCTGCTTGAAGCGCTAGATGCCACCTACCCGCAGTTTGCCACCCATAACCCGCGGACTATTGGTCATATTCTGGCGCTCGCAGGGCAGGTTCGGCCGGGAGATTTCGAGTTCGCATGCCTGCATGGGCTGGGGCTGGCTCTCGCGCAGCATCTGCGAAACCAACAGGGCATGAACCTGCCCTGCCGGGTGCATGCTCCCATCGGGGAAGTCGCGGCACTCATGCCCAGTTTCGTGAGACAGCTACTGGAAAATGGGGCTGCCTCGCTTGTTGTCAGCCGCGACGAAGATCCGGCCATTACGATCGAAGCGTTAACGGCTGACCCCGTCGAGGCAACACGCGCCATTCTGAGAACCGAGCGCCCTAATCGTGCAGTTCGTGCGCCGTCAGACATTTTCCAGCCTGGGCGACGCAACGCGGCAGGTCTCGATCTTTTCAATGAGCTGACACTTCGGGCCCTCCATGAAACCCTTGATGGAGATGCGCCTTTCCTCCACGCCCGCGCTCTGACGCCGGGTGTCACCAGTCAGCACGACCGCTCCCGTCTGCTCTACAACCCCGCAGACCGGCATGACCCTATTGGAGACGTTGTCGAGACTGATGGAAAGACACTGCTGTCTGCACTGGAGACAGCGGAGCATGCGCTTGCCAGTTGGGCAGGCAGCAGCCCTGAGGTGCGGATTGCCTGTCTGGTGAGAGCTGCTGATCTGATTGAAGCCCAACGGATTGAGCTAATGGCGCTTCTGGTACGGGAAGCTGGAAAGACTCTTCCAGCTGCTCAGGATGAAGTCCGTGAGGCCGTCAGTATTCTTCGCCATGATGCGGAACGCCTGCAAGGGCGGGATTATCATTTGCAGGCCTCACCGCTCGGCCTTGTGGCGTGTATCAGCCCCTGGAGCAGCCCGCTGGCGGCGTTCGTGCAACAGATTTCCGTCTCTCTTGCCGCTGGAAATGTTGTTCTGGCCAAGCCAGCCGAGCAAACCCCCTTTATTGCAAGCCGCACCGTTCAGCTTCTGCACAATGCTGGGATTCCACCTGAAGTTCTGCACCTTTTACCCGGCGACGGATCGGTGGGAGAACGTCTGGTAGCTGATCACCGGGTCGATGCCGTGATGTTCACCGGCTCAACGCCCGTTGGCAAAGCCGTTTCACGCCAGATCTTTGATCGGCAGGGGCGCACGGGCACACCTGTTCCTCTCGTGACGCGCACGGGCGGACAGAATGCAATGCTGGTCGATAGCTCCGCGCATGCAGAACAGGTCGTGCAGGATATTCTGAGCTCTGCTTTTGACAGTGCGGGGCAACGCTGTTCGTCTCTTCGTATCCTGTTGATTCAAGACGACTGTGCAGACCATGTTCTTGAGCTTTTGAAGGGCGCAATTCAGGATCTGGCTATTGGGAATCCGGCACGCCTTTCAACGGATATCGGGCCAATTATCTCGCCGGAAGCCCGGACAGAAGCGATGGATCATATTGAAATGATGCGTCGGGCTGGCCGGACGGTCTGGTCCCCCGAACTGGGTGAAAACTGTCGATACGGCCATTTCCTTCCCCCGACGCTGATTGAAATCGGCCGCGTTGCCGATATTCCGCATGAAGTGTTCGGGCCGGTCCTGCATGTGCGTCGCTTCAATCGCAACGAAATGGACGGCGTGATCGACGCTGTAAATTCCATGGGGTACGGCCTGACTTTTGGCGTTCATTCGCGTGTCGCCATGACAGTGGCTCGCACGACTAACCGCATTCAGGCGGGGAACATCTACGTCAATCGGGCCATAACAGGGGCAGTTATTGGCTCACAACCTTTTGGTGGGTCCGGACTTTCCGGTTGTGGCCCCAAGGCAGGCGGTCCTTTTGCCCTCCGCCGCATGAGTGCCCGCACATCCCCATGGTTTGCGCCTAAAGATGCAAATCCGGGTAGTATCCCGCGCCATGCGCAGAGTTTGGTGACGTTTCTTGAAAGCCGGGATGCCGTCTCAGCCCGCCAGATCCGACAGGATATTGCGCATGCCATGACGGGCTTCTCAATGACACTGCCCGGCCCTGCTGGAGAGACCAACACACTGACACTCAAGCCCTGTGGCCCGGTACTCTGCGCAGGTGAAAGCTGGCCTGCCATTCTCAGGGCTGTCGGTATGGCTCTGGGAACCGGCAACCCTGCTCTGGTTCTTGGCCCAGATCACGCACTGGACTGGATGCAGCGTCTTTCACCCGGTTTGGCCGACCGTATCCAGCGCGTGGATCCAGGGGCCTTGCCGGAATGTGCCGTCATGATCATGGAAAGACACTCCCCCCGCGCGCTGCAGGCTGCCTCGACCCTGACAGCACGCGAAGGGCGCATTGTTCCTATTCATGTGTTGGATTGTCTGCGCCCCGAATGGCTTCTGGAAGAGCACGTCGTGACCGTTAATACCGCTGCCCTTTGCGGTGATCTGACCACGATGGCTCTGTCCTGAAAGCACTTCAGTGATGAAGACTGGCGTAACGTCCCACGTAATTTTCTGCGTCTCTGAGCGGCCATCTTCAGCAGGGTCCAGGGAATAGACCTGATGAACAATGGCGTCATCCAGGTTAGTCATGAAAAAACTACCCTGCTGTGGCAGCTTCTTCTGTACGAAGCTGCCCAGAATGCTCTCTGTAGTGTCGTAATCCTTAAGCGCCGGATTTGTGAGGGCGATCATGGAGACATACTCGTAAAGAGACGGCCATGAGACGCCATCCATCTTCGAAAGATCTACCGTCACAGCCATATACTTGATCGTTTCGACCGTCTGCGATCCGAGGAAAGACGTCACTAACGGCTCATGCACATAGGCTGGGCCCATAAGTGTGGGACCAACATGCATGGGCATGTGGTAAGCGTCCTCAATCCCGACATCCGCAAACCAGCGAACAGGATAACTTTCCTGCAGGGCTTTCTTCACGCGTGGAGACGGAAGACGAATGTTGTCATTAAAGACGGGCGATGTGTCGAGACCCTGCATGAGATAGGGATCACGATCCAGGATGTGGGAGATGAGATCGTCTTCATGAACGGTAGCGAGAATGAAAAGCCGGGGTATCCTGCAATTTGCCCGCAGGTGAACACCATATTTCGCAAAACGCTCCGCCAAATGGCTCTGAAAATTCTCTTCTACCCCGGCTGGAAAACCGATGAACTGCGAACAGACCGTTTGGTCCCAACGAGCAATCTGACGACCACTGGCGGGCTGGACGATTTCTTCCACGGCATGTCGGGTCTGATCTGCAGAGTAACCCTGCACGACCAGTTTTTCCTGAGCGTGGAGAGAAGGCGCTAAGGCAAGCAATGCGGCAACAAGAGGCATCCAGACTTTCATGACACAGCCCTTTACGACATTTCATGTCAAACCATGTCTGAATTTTACAGCTTGTACAACTATTCCGAATAAAAAATGAAGGATGCCTTATCGGCCGGCCTTGCGAACCAGCCGTTGAAGGATGGGCCGTACTTTTAAAAACTGCCCATACAAGGCCTCAAGGCCTTTAAGCACCAGTGGATAACGGGCGACTTCGCCCAAAGGCCGGAGAACCGGA
Source organism: Gluconobacter sp. P1D12_c (assembly GCF_018812105.1). NCBI lineage: Bacteria > Pseudomonadati > Pseudomonadota > Alphaproteobacteria > Acetobacterales > Acetobacteraceae > Gluconobacter > Gluconobacter sp. P1D12_c. The sequence goes on along the minus strand of NZ_JACSIQ010000007.1, from coordinate 30,395 downwards.
ATGGCACGCCACATGGCCGCAAAAGCAGCCGCGCCGTCGTAGAGCTGCTCGCCCTCGCGTGCGTGAAACCGGGCGAGCAAGGCTTTCCGGTCTAACGGGCAATCCGCAATTTCTCCGGACGCATCAATGAAATCGATGTTTCCACGCCGGTCCAGCCGACGCATCAAGGCGATTTCACGTTGGCATAAAGGACAGTTTCCATCATGCCAGACCGTCAAACGTGACATGTCAGGGAGCCAGTTCGGCTTCAACACTCACTGTAACGCGAAGGGTTTGTTCCTGCGGAGTACCTTGCGGCGGTGTGAACGAATCGCTAGCCGCACGAGCTGCCATCAACATGACCGGACGCGGTCCCGGTTCCATTGAAGACACCCGAACCTGCTTCAGTCGCACAACATGTAGTCCCAGCGTTCTGGCACTTTCATCGGCTTCCTGCCGGACTTTCTGGAGTGCCTGGGTACGGGCCTGGCGCAGTAACGTCTCCCGTGTTTCGGAATCCAGAGACCAATCCAGGCCATCCATCATCAAACCGTGACTTTGCAGCTTGCCTGACAAATCCAGAAGAGACACGGCGTCCTTCCCGCTCAGACTCAAATCCTGACGGGCAGTCCAGCGCGTCGGACCATGCTCTGGCGTCTGGTCCGACAGGGAATAGCTGCCAGCTTGCGCCTCAATTCCTGACACCCCGGATGCCATTTTCATGGCTTCGGCCATATGGGCGTTTAGAGTTTTCTGCGCTTCAATGGCAGAGGCACTCTCCGCTCGCCCGAAGAGGCGCACCGTCAGAAGCGTTGGCGCGGCATGGGCTTCACCCGTGACTGTGAAATCCAGCTCTGTCCCGGCCGTCTGGGGTTCTGTTGCCCGTGCCTGACAGCAAATCGCCAGAGACAGAACAGCGAGTGGGGTGGCCAGACGGAAAAGACGCTTCATGAGTGCTCCTGACTATGTTCCAAAAGGACCAACGCACGACGCAGCCTCGCGATCCCTGCCCGCAGGTGATGATGCTTGCAGAGTGTATCGCCTTCAATCCGGAGGCGGTGCGCATCATCCATAGCCCCAACAGGGATTCCATGGGGTGTCGCCAGAAGATGATCCACGTTCTGTGTCAGCTGGGTGCAGTATTCCGCGCTGTCAGACGTCACGGAAATTACGCCTTCTTCTTTCCCGGAGACAGGTCGAGCAGGCGCATTCTGCGGTGGCGCATGTCCAGCCGGGGCAGCCGCAAGGCTTCCCACCAGACCCAGAAGACAGACAGACATTGGAGGGAGAAGGCGCATTCCGCCCTCTTTACACAGTCTCACCTAAGCCACGGGTGAGGGAGGAATGAAACTTCCGTCATGCAGGGAGGGTCTTTGCATTCTGGAGAGCTGGCAAAAGCAGTGTTACTCGCAGCCCTGGCTTTCCGTCCGAGAGCTCCATGGTTCCACCGTGCAGTTGAACAACGGCCTGAACCAGAGAAAGACCAAGCCCTGCACCGGGGGTATTCCGCGCTGTTTCTGCACGGAAAAATCGCTCTGACGCACGGGCCATATCCTGTTCACTCATGCCAGGGCCCTGATCTGAAACACTGACGGCAACACGCCCTTTCTGCATGACGGCAGAGAGGGTAATCGTCGTATTTTCCGGCGCGAACTTGATGGCATTATCGAGAAGATTGGCAACAGCCTGCTGGAGAAGATGCGGGTCACCATTAACCGGTGCCAATGCCCCGATCCGCACATCGAGTTTCAGACCGGCATCTTCCATGGATGCTTCATAAAGCTCGCTCAGACCTTCCAGCAAAGGCGGAATGTCCAGCACTGTAAACGCCGCCCGCTGCGCGCCTGCTTCAAGCTGGGCGATACGGAGAAGAGCTTCGAAAATGGACGTCACATGGTCCAGATCCAGAACGGCACGATCAATAGCCGCGCGGAGCTCGTCTTCAGACGTAGCAGTCAGGCTCGCATCCTCCAGACGCGCGCGCGCTCGTGCAATGGGCGTCCTCAGGTCATGGGCAATGGCATTCGAGACCTGCCGCACGCCATCCATCAAACGGTTGATACGTTCGAGCATGGTGTTGACTGTCTGAGCGACAAGATCGGTTTCATTGCCGGTCAGGGGTATGCGGCGACCGAGGTCTCCCTGCGCCACAGCAGACGTCGTGCGGGCAATGGAGCGCACGACCTGGCGAAAAATCCGCCGAATGGCGAGAGTTCCACCCGCCGCCAGCAGCGACACCATGACCCAGGCCCAGATAAGCGTATCGGTCAGAACATGCCGGACGACCTGACGGCCGCGAACATCCCGCCCAACAATCAGGCGAAAGCCTTCCGACAGCGGAAAGGCGTGCATCTTGGCTTGGGTGCGAAAACCATCCCGGCGGATGGAGAGTTCATAAAACTCATCCATCTGGGTGATGACCACAGGCCAGCCCGGTAGATTTCCAGCATATTTGCGACCATCAGGCCCGACGAGCAAATACAGCTCGTCATCTTCGACATTCTGATCCAGTCGGTCCTGAATGGCGAGCGCCAGAGCCGCCGGGCCACCATGAACCCAGCGTTGTGCCAGATCGTGGGCATCCACCTGCACGGCAGCTTCGACCTGACGGTCAAGCTGGCCAGTGGTGTTCCACCAGATGAACGACAGGAACACGCCCGCAGAAATGATGAACACTAACCCGTAAGCCAGCGCGAAATTCAGCCCTGCAGACCGGATCGGCCAGCGCAAACGCTTCCCGAGACGGCGAAACCCGCGCCAGATTTTCACGGGTCAGTCCGCGCGCAGGATGTATCCGGCGTTGCGGATCGTATGGATGAGGGGCGTTGCAAACGGCTTGTCCACTTTCTGGCGCAAGCGTGAAACGTGCACGTCAATCACGTTGGTCTGTGGGTCAAAATGATAGTCCCACACGCGCTCCAGCAGCATGGTCCGCGTGACAACCTGCCCCGCATGACGAATCAGAAATTCCAGCAGACGAAATTCGCGAGGCTGAAGATCAATCTTCTCGTTCCCACGCTTCACCGTCCGGGAAAGCAGATCCATCTCCAGATCGCCCACAGTCAGACGTGTTTGAGGAGCAGACTCAGGCCGACCACGCCGTCCGAGCGCCTCAATCCGGGCCAGAAGCTCTGAGAAGGCAAATGGCTTCGTCATATAGTCATCGCCACCGGCCTTCAGGCCAGCCACGCGTTCATCAACATCTGCCAGAGCGGACAGCAACAGAACCGGCGTCGCATTCTGCTGTCCACGCAGCGTTTCCAGAATGCGCAGGCCGTCAATCCCGCCGGGCAGCATGCGGTCCAAAATCACAACGTCATAATTTTCACTGACAGCCAGAAACAGACCATCCTTGCCGTTATCCGCCTCATCCACGACGTGCCCGGCTTCACGCAATCCCTTGAGCACAAAGGCGCGGACTGTGGAATCGTCCTCAACGAGCAGGATACGCATTGATTTTACTCTCTTCCTTCCGGGCGACTGAGCGCCGTATCAGGGCCTCAGAATACCGGCTTGTGTCCACGGGTCAAAGTGGAGGCTCGATCAGTTATCCGCGTTCTTGGGGCGTGGTCCGATATGAACGGGAAGCGTCAGGTCCGTGCCGCCACGCCTGACGCCAAAGTTTAGAACCATGCCCGGCCGGGCTGCAGCGATGCTTCGCAACAGCATACGGGCGCTGATGACGGGCGCTCCATCTACCTGCCGTACGATGTCGCCACGGCGCAGACCGCTTTTCTGGGCCGGTCCACCGTTATCGACACCCGCAATACCGACGTCCGTGTCCCCGTCATCAAGGGTAATACCGAGCCAGCCGTGCTCGACATGCCCGGTTGCTTCGATTTCAGCCACGATCGGGGCGACGATTTCGGACGGAATACCAAAACCAATGCCTACGGAGCCCCCAGCAGGCGTCACGATGGCAGCATTCACCGCCACGACCTGTCCCCGCATATTGAAGGCAGGACCACCAGAATTTCCCGGATTAATGGGGGCATCGAGTTGAATGAAATCGTCCAGCGAGCCGATACCCAGATCACGCCCTACGGCAGAGACAATGCCCGCCGTCACGGACGAGCCAAACCCGAAGGGATTCCCTGCGACCAGAATCCAGTCTCCGATATCCGTCTGGCGGCTGTCCCCCCAGGTGACGTGCGGCAGCGGCTCAGGACTATCGACCTTGATAACGGCAATATCCGTCAGCGGATCAGCTCCCAGAAGACGGGCCGGCATTTCATGACCGTTGGAAAGGGAGACGACTACCTTGTCCGCTCCGCCGACAACGTGCCGGTTGGTCACAATGATTCCGGTCGCATCCACGATGAAGCCCGAGCCCGCCCCAACCATTTCGTCCTGCTGGCGCTTCATGCGGTCATGATAGCGCTTTTCCAGCGGGGTTCCCTTGATTTGCGGTGGGACGTGATCATGCCCGTCCGGGCTGCTCTGGGTAATGGCAATATTCACAACGGCCGGAATGACCTGACGCACAAGCGGCGCAAAACTCAGAGGACCGTATTTCACCAACAGGGGAGGCAGTGCCGGTGCCGCGGCCGGAACCGGCGGCTGCGTCGGAATCCCGTGTGCGTCCGTGCTTTCTCCTGCCAGAGGGCTGTCCGGACTAACGGACGAAAGCGGTTTGACGGCCTGCTGTTGAATGGTTGTTGTAGCAGGCTGAGATATAGGAGCGTGCTGCTCTCCGTGGCTGTGCAGACGCAATGCCAGCATCAGGCCTACTGTCACGACAGTCGCTGTTCCGGCCCCGATTGCAGCGGCCTGAAAAGAGCGATTCATGGGAAACAGGTCACGAACATCGTCATGTTTCAGCTGCTAACACAAAACCGTCAAAGCTCCTAAAAGAAGCCGCAGACAGGGGTTTCCTGCCAGGCCGGAGAGAGATGTAAAAACCCAATAATGTTTATTTTAGAAATCATATCATTCTATCATTTCTATTTTTTAAAATATCTATTTTTCATACTTTCAAGGCAGTTCTTCTGCTTCGAAAGATTTTCCCGATGCTCACCAATCTTCTGCCTCGCGATGCCCTTCTCCTCACAGGTCGCGTATTGCTCGCCGGTCTTTTCCTCGTCATGGGATGGGGCAAACTCGCGGACTTCCCCGCAGCAGTGTCTTATATGATTCAGACCGGCGCGCCTGTTCCAACCCTGTCAGCCATCCTCGCTATCGTCGTGGAACTCGGGGCAGGACTGGCTTTTCTTGGCGGCATTTTAGTGGAACCCATTGCGATTGTTCTTGCCCTCTACACCATCGTGACAGGGCTGATCGGCCATCATTTCTGGACGATGTCCGGAATGCTCCGCTACGACATGATGATCCATTTCTATAAGAACATCAGCATTGCAGGGGGCCTACTCGCTCTTGCCGCCGCTGGCGCAGGACGCTTCGCAATCAGGCTCCGCTAAAAGCTTGCCGCAGACAGGTCATTCCTTGATGGTAACGGTAACTTCGTTTTCTCAAGGAATAACCTGTCATGCGCATGTCCCGTCGCTCCCTGCTCGCTCAGTCCGCCGGGTTTGCATCCTTGTCTCTGCTCCCGAATATGACCCGCGCTGCACCTGCGCAACGAAAAGTCATTTTCGATACAGATCCTGGCATCGATGACGCAATGGCGCTTCTTTTGCTGCATGGCACGCCAAACATCGAGCTGATGGGCATTACGACTGCGGCCGGTAATGGATTGATCGACACCACAACACGCAATGCGCTCTATCTGGCCGAACGCTTCCGGATCGATGTCCCGGTTTCAAAAGGCCAGGGCGCGTCTCTGGATGGTGTGACATCGTCCCCTCCTGTGACCATTCATGGACGAAACGCTCTGGGAGATATTCCTCTCTCGGCCGTCCACAAAAAACTCGATCCTCGCCCCGCGCATGATCTCATCATTGATCTGGTGCGCGCCACCCCACACGAGATCACTCTCGTCGCGACAGGACACATGACAAACCTCGCGTTTGCTCTGCGCAAGGCGCCAGACATTGCCAGTCTGGTGAAGGATGTCGTGCTGATGGGCGGCGCATTCGGGCATCACGAGGCACGGGGAAATGTGACACCCGCGGCAGAAGCCAATTTCCATGGCGATCCACGAGCTGCCGATGAGATCTGTGCCGCTCCTTGGCCGGTGACAATCGTAGGGCTCGATGTCACGACACAAACCCTGATGACAGACGCCTACTTCGAAAACCTGCGCCAGCATGGGGGCCAGTCAGGTCGTTTCCTGTGGGATATCACGCGGGTCTACATGACGTTTCATCGGGGGCTGGGTCTGGACGGCATTTATGTCAATGATGCCTCTGCCGCAGCATACGTGATTGCGCCGGAATTGTTCGAAACCCAGAAAGGTGCCGTTCGCGTCTCAACGGAAGGCGTTACCCTTGGTGAATCTGTTCAGAAAGCAGACGGTCGGGTTTATCCACCCGGAGACTGGGACAATCGCCCATCTGTTCAGATCTGCACGGAGGTGGACGCCGAGGGCGTGCGTTCCCTGTTCCGTAAGGCAGTTTTCCAGATGGCCTGATGGAACCTAGCGTTTGGGACGTGGCTTTGGCGGTTCAGCCGTTGCCGGATCTTCGGGCCAGTCATGCCTTGGGTAGCGCCCTCGCATATCCTTTCGCATATCTGACCAGCTCCCTTTCCAGAAACCGGCAAGATCAGCAGTAATGGCCTGTGGGCGGCCCGCCGGCGACAGCAACGCACACTGAAGCGGCACGGCGCCATCAGCGAGCAACGGCGTTCCGGCCGTGCCGTAGAATGCCTGTGCTCGTGCAGACACTGTTGGCACGGCCCCCGTATAATCAATGTCGTGGGTGCTGGCTTTGAGCGTCAGACGAGGCGGCAGCTTTCGATCCAGCGCGGAAAGGTCGCTGTAATCCATACGGGCGCGAAGAATGGACAGAAGATCGAGAGCTTTCACCTGAGTCAGACGGTCGCAGCCTGCGAGATATGGCTCCAGCCATGCCAGATCATCAGCAAGAGCGGCCATCGACAGGTCCGGCAGATGAGGTGCGTAGGTCGCGCGTGCATGCGCCACACGGGCCTGGAACTGAAACGCTGCGTCAGACCAGTTCAGAGCGCGGGCAAGATCAGCCGCAATTTGCTGTAGAAGAAGTACCTGCGCCTCCTCAGGCGTTACTTCTGTATTGCGATCACGCAGGATCAACGCGCCCAGACGCAGCCTGCGTCGCGCGATGATCCGACCTGAGGCCCCATCCAGACTGGTTTCAACCTGCTCGGTTGTCCGATCCAGAAGCGTCTGGGGCAAATGTTCAGCATCCAGAGGCGCCGCAAGCGTGATTTCCGTCGACGTTCGCGTGTGAAACGCTGCCGCAGCCAAAAGCTTTTCACGTGCAAGACCGCAATTGGCCTGCACACGGGCGCTCCCGCCGCCCGCAAGCCGAAATCGTCCAATCTCTCCCGCAGCCTGCGCCACACGATCAGGAAAACCGGCGGCCAGAAGCGGCCCTGCATGAGACGGCATCGGACTTAGTGGAAGGTCTTTGCCACCCATGCGACGCAGAAAGCGCTTCGCCGCCTGACGCATATGGAACAGGCTGGCCCTGTCCGCTCGTGGATCATCCCGCTCAAACAAAGCCAGACGTGTGCGGATGTCCGCTCCCGCAGATGCCCCGGAAGGCATATGCGGTCTGGGGCGCAAAGGATCACGCTCTTCCAGAAGAGCGGCGAGGCAGGCAGCCGTCACACGCTCGGGGATAGTTTTCGCCGCACAGAGCATGGCCGCAAGACGTGGGTGTGTTCCAAGCCCCACCATGCGTCTTCCAAGAGCCGTAATCTGACCGGCTTCATTCAGGGCACCCAACTCACGCAACAACTCACGCCCACCCGCAAGCACTCCGGCAGGAGGCGCATCAAGGAGTGGCAACATGTCGGGCGCTGTTCCCATGACGTCCTGCCAGGCTGCCGTCACGAGAGCGAAGTCCGTTAAATCCGCAACAAGGATTTCGGGCGCATCCTGTGGCCGCAGAGAGCGTTGCGTCGCCTCGGACCACAGACGGATCGCGACACCAGGAGACTGACGCCCGGCACGCCCCGCGCGCTGAGTGGCCGTCGCACGCGAAATCTTCAGTGTTTCCAGCCGGGATAACCCTGTGCTGGAATCCAGACGCGGTGCCCGGCGCAGACCACCATCGACAACAATCCGAACGCCAGAAACCGTCACGGAAGTCTCGGCAATGGAGGTTGCCAGCACAACACGCCGTCTGTCGGATGGCGCAATCGCGCGGTCCTGATCTTCTGTCGTCTGTTCTCCATGAAGAAGAAAAACAGGCACAGCATCTCCAAGCAGAGCCTGTGTTCGGCGAATTTCCCCAACACCGGGAAGGAACGCAAGAATATCGCCCTCTTCCTCTGTAAAAGCCTGCCGAATAGCGCGCGCGCAGGCCTCTGGCAGGTCACGCGGGTGCATTACATCCCGGGTGTGGCGTATATCGATGGGATATTGTCGGCCTTCACTCTCGATCAGGGCGGCATTCATAAGATTTGTAAACGCACGCCCATCAGGCGTTGCGGACATGGCCAGAATGCGGAGATCCGGCCTGAGTTCACGCTGAAGGTCCAGGCAGAACCCCAAAGCTGCATCCAGATCCAGCGAGCGCTCATGCACCTCATCAAACAGGACAGCACCGACCCCATCCAATGTTGGGTCTGCCAAAAGGCGCCGTACAAGTAACCCTTCCGTCACAACTTCAATACGCGTTCGGCCTGAGACTGCACTGTCGGTGCGCGTACGAAAGCCTACAGTTTCACCCGGTCGCTCTCCCAGCGTGGAGGCCATCCGTGCCGCGGCCCCTCGCACAGCAACACGACGAGGTTCGACCAGAATGATTTTCTGTCCCGCAAGCCATGGTGCCTTAAGCAGTGCCAGTGGCGTCAGAGTTGTCTTACCGGCACCGGGAGGAGCAACGAGAACAGCGTTCGGCTGCTGCTCTAACGTTTTCAGAAGATCAGGAAGAACAGCTGTAACCGGAAGATCCGGAGAAAGAAAATCGCTCAGGACAAAACTCCGGAATTAGGGGCTCGACGTGGAATAGCAGCACTGAGCGTGGTTGGAGACAGATGTCTCAAAACCCGGCTCTCTTCAATGCGTGCTCAGAGGTTCAAGCATCCGCGTCCAGCTTCCGTCACCACCATCTTATTTCAGCGCAAACCCCAGCCGGTTGAGCACGGCTTTCATGACATGGCGGCCGCTCAACCCGTGGTAGCTATCCACACGATTTGCCACGGTTTCAGACCATGCTCGCGGTGCAAGGCCCTGCTCCTGCTGATAGGCGTCGGCAACGCGGTCATAGGCGGCAACACCTTCGGCTTCATTTGCGGAAGTATAGCGTTCACGGTGCACAACGACATCCTGCCCCAGACGCGGCTTGTAACCGTTCTGAGCCGACGGATCAGGACGTCCCACACAGAGGCCAACAACTGCAACGGTTTTGGGCGGCAGGTTTAGCAGCCTGGCAACGTCTTCCGGATGATTCCGCAAACCACCGATATAAACGGTCCCAAGCCCCATGGACTCGAACGCTGTCACAGCATTCTGGGCAGCGATACCGACATCCAGCGTGCTCATGAGGAAGATCTCCTCATAATCCAGCGCTTCACTCCCCTTGCCTGCCCGTTCCGCAATCCGTTCCAGACGCGCCAGATCGACGATCCAGGCCAGAAACAACGGTGCAACTTCGATGTGCTTCTGATTACCGCAAAGCTCGGCAAGCTTTGCCCGTGTCTCCGGATTTTCAACCGCAACAACGGACCAGACCTGCAGATTACTGGACGTTGCTGCAGAAGAGGATGCTGCGATTCCAGCTTCCAGCGTCCCGGCGGGCAACGCGTCCGGCAGATATGCCCGGACGGAATGGTGTTTCAGGAGAGTTTGAAGAACCGGATTGTCCGGCAGGTCTTTCGGGGCGTCAGTGCGATAGCGGGTCTGCCACAGGGAAGAAATGCCGGACATGGTAGTTCCTCAGTCTTCGTAAGTGATGAGCGAATTCAGCGGGACATCCAGTTTGTCACGTCCCTTAAGACCTGCAAGCTCAATCAACACACTGGCACCCACAACTTCTGCACCAACCTTGCGCAGGAGGTCGATGGAGGCAGCGAGCGTGCCACCGGTGGCCAACAGATCATCAAGAACGACAACGCGTTGACCCGGCTTGATGGCATCAGCCTGAATATGGAGTTCGTCCTCGCCATATTCGAGACCATACTTCAGGGAGATTGTCTCACCCGGCAACTTGCCCGGCTTGCGCAACATGGTGAAGCCGCAGCCGAGGCGCTGTGCCAGAGGCGCTGCTGTCAGGAAGCCGCGGCTTTCGATGCCAGCCAGCAGGTCCGGCTGCCAAGCAGAAATGATACGTGCCAGACGGCCCGTCGCAACCTGCCAGGCTTCGGCAGAGCGGATCAACGTGGAAATGTCGTAAAACAGGATGCCCGGCTTCGGAAAATCGGGAACCTCACGGATGTAGTCCTTGAGGTTGAGCGGCTGGGGTTCCTGAAACGACATGGCGGCACTGCTTTCTTCTGGGCGTGGCAAACAGCGGGCCATGTAGGGGACTCTTCCCCTACAACTCAAGCCCGGATTGCGTTCCGAGCCTGATCGATGGCTTCAAGCAGCGCATTCCTGCGGAATGGCTTGGGCAGAACAGCCACGCTTTCCTCCATCAGTTGCCCCTCCTCGAAGTCTCCTGACATGAGAACCACAGCAAGGCTGGCATTCTGTTCCCGCAGTTTCCGGGCCAGCAGCAGACCGTTGAGCACACCAGGAAGATTGTAGTCGGTCACCAGCAGGTCTGCGGACCCGTCCCATGCCAAGGCACTTTCAGCATCCTCAACCAGATGAACGTCCCATCCTTCCCGCGTCAGAACCGTCTTTACCACGAGGGCCACGGCCACATCGTCTTCAACAAGAAGTACCTGCATCACTCTCAACTCCTTCAGGGCGCTGATGATGGCAGTCTGGGCCTCAGCAGAGCAAACACGGTTGCCGCGCAGAAGGCGAACACCAGAAAGCCCGCAAATGGAATGGCCGTCCCGGGGGACATCAGACCGAACAGCGCACTTGCTACCGCTCCGAACAGGTACTGCATTGTTCCTGCCAGAGCAGAAGCCGAGCCTGCACGTTCGGACTGTTCGGACAGAATGCCAACCATTGAATTGGGTCCAATGATGCCTGTTGGCGCCATTGTGATGACAAGCGAGATGATCAGCGGCCAGAGGAAGAAGGATCGAAGCTGTCCGCCCGATGTCAGATCAACAGCGGAAATGACGGCCAGCGCCAGGAAAAGGATACTGCCTGTCAGGCTGATCCCCAGCGCACCGAAAAGCATGTGCGTCGTACTGACCTTCCCCACCACAAGCCCATTGATGGCGGAAGCCCCGATCATACAGACAGCGAACAGACCAAACAGCATTCCGTAATGGAACGGAGACATGCCGAAACGCTCTTCGAACAGCGTGGGAGCGCCTGTCAGATAGGTGAAGGTCACGAAGCCCAGAAAGCTCCAGACGAGGCCATTCGTGATGAAGCTGCGGGTCCGCAGAATATAGATATAGCGTTCGATGATGGAGAGAGGCCGCATGTCCCGGCGCTCCTGCATGGGGAGCGTCTCGGGGAATACGGTCAGGAGCATCAGGGTACAAAGCCCCCCATACACGGCTGTGGCCCAGAAAATAACCCGCCAGTCCACAAACTTCAGCGCAAAGCCACCCAGCATGGGCGCGAGAATCGGGACAACACCTTGTACAACGATCAGGCGCGACATGAGTCGGGACGCTTCATCACCCTCCGTGAGATCCCGAAGACATGCATTGGGAATCACCAGTCCGGCCGAGGCCATCAGAGCTGAAAAAACCCGACAGATGCACATGATGGTCATGGTCGGGGCCAGTGCGCAGCCGATCTCGCCGATTGTGTATCCGATCATGCCAATCAGAAGCGGCAGCCGGCGGCCGAACCTGTCTGACACCGGGCCAATCGTGATCTGACCAATGGCCAGTCCGATAACCCAGGCAGCCATGGTGATACTGCCTGAACCGGGAGCAGAATGAAGCTGGCGTTCCATTTCAGGGAGGGCCGGGAGATAGATATCTGTGGAGACAGGTCCGACTGCCGTGAAGATACCCAGCATAAGCGGCAACCATCCCGGAATGGTATCTCCACGCCGGAACGCCATGCTCTGTTCTGTCATTCGTTTCTGCCTGTGAAAAAGCAATGTTCAGAAGATGAGAAAGGACCCGTCCCTCACGAACGGATCAAACCAGTGAATCGTTCAGAACGAGATGTTCGAACGGTTATTCATCTGCCTGACGCAGGAGCAATGCTCCCAGAACGCCAGAAACCACAAACAGGCCACCCGCGAGACCAAGCTGGATCATATGACCAATACGTGTGCCAGCCCCTACCAGAACAAACACCAGGTTCTGAGGCAAACCGCCAAGGCAGGTTGCCAACGCAAAGGCTGGAAGCGGAAGTTCAAATAATCCGGCTGCCATGGAGACCAGCAGAGCAGACCCAACAGGCATGAGCCGCAAGGTCAGAACAGCACGGAAGGGTTTGCGATGAAGGATTCTTGCCAGCGCTGCATAATTCCTTTGCAGGCGGTCATGCAACCTTTGTCGAAATTTTACCGGTGCTAGCACTCTGGCCCAGCCATAAGCCGCCATCGCCCCCAGCATATACGCCAGAGAACACAGGCCTAGCCCACCCCAGACTCCGAACGCCAGCCCCGCGGCAATGCACAACGCCTGACGAGGCAGACCGCAGGCACAATACGGAATGGCCAGTAGCAGGAACCAGACTGATGCATAGGGAGTCTCGTGCCAATGCGGCGCGTTTTCCAGCAGACGATGAATGAAGGGCAACCGCTGCAACAGCGCCACACACAACAGCATCGCCCCAATCGTCAAAGCAGCACGCCAGGGCACAAGCTGACGAAATGTGCGCCGCAGTTCGGGATCAGGAGGGGAAGAGATCGGGCTACCCATCTCCGCCGGATACCAGCGGAAACGGCACGCGGCTATGGCACGAGCAGATTTTGAAAAAGAAACTCTTGCAGATATATCTTAAGATACTATATCGTACGACATATCGAATGAAGGAAAACAGAATGTTCAAACATGATACCCATCGCGCTGAGCGCGGTTTCTCAAGGTTCTCCCGGGGTTTTGGCTACGGCGGACACAAGCATCGCAAGGGTGGTCGACGCCGCAGCGACGCATCAACCAGCGAAGGAGAAAAAATGCAGGATCGTCCGGACTTCCGTGAAGGCGGATTTCCTCCAGAGCGTGGCGAACACGCAGGGCGCCGATTTGGTGGCCGGGGTGGCGAAGGTCGTGGCGGACGCGGCTTTGGTGGCCGGGGATCACGCGGGGGCGGCCGGTTCGGTGGCGGCGGCTTTGGTGACGACGCTTTCGGACGTGGTCGTAAACTGACAGCTGAGGAACTTCAGATTGTCATTGAAGCGCTTCTCCATGATCAGCCTGCGCATGGCTACGAGCTGATCCGCCGCCTCGAAGAGCACTCCGGTGGCTTCTACAAGCCAAGTCCTGGCGTCATTTACCCTTCCCTCACCTATCTTGAAGAGGCTGGCCTCACCGCCGTCACGCAGGAAGGCAACCGTAAGCTATACAGCCTCACGGATGCAGGGCGCACCCATTACGAAGCGAACCGGGAGACGGCGAATCGTATTCTCGAGGTCCTCGCCCGGATTGGTGCCCGGATGTCGGAAGTTCGGGATGCCTTCAGTGGAGTGAATGATCTTGATCCAAGCCTGGGTCAGGACCTGCATGAAGCACGTCTTGCTCTGAAGCTGGCACTGAAATCCCGTCGCGGAGCAAATGCAGAGGAACTGCGCCGGGTGGTGCAGATCCTGCGGCAGGCTGCAACCGACATCAGTGGTGAAACACCAGAAGACAAGCCATCCGCCGACTGAAGATCACGCCTCTTCGTCTGAGCGAATGTATGGAGTAAAGGGTGGTCATGATTGTTCAGGACCACCCTTACTTCTGCAATATGCCCGAAGACATGCAGTACTATCGGCCTGAAGTCTTTCCAGCCGGCTTCATTGAAAAATCAATGATCTTTGCGCTTCCTGACCGGCTCAAGAAATTCCGTCGGAATCTATGGCACGTCCGGCGCAATCCTGGGGAAGATGCGGTTTATATGCCGCTGTTCCGGGTGGACTGTATTTTAAAGTCAGAGCCGCGCCCTGCAGGGTTGCAGGGACCGCTGGATATTTATCCATTCTATACCCGCACGACAAAGACCCGCAGCCGTGAGCTGGACTACTATGTTCTGTTCATCTTTCGCGAAAAACTGTCATTCATGCGATGTCAGGAACTCATCGGGAAAGGTTGAACGGTTCTCCTCTTGAAGGAAGCCCCCAAGCGGCCCATTGATGATCGGCGCTCAGACGCATCTCAGTCTTTTCAAGCGGATCAAGACCTATGCCGAAATCCCTTTATGCCACGATGAAAGCCCTTCCCGGCTGCCGTGAAAAAGTTCGCGACCTTCTCATAGGCCTGGCAGCCGACGTTCGGGCCGAGCCCGGCTGTGAACGGTTTGTCGTTCACACGCTGGCAACTGATCCTGACTTCTTTCATGTCGAAGAAACTTACCGCGACGAAGACGCCTTCAAGGCTCACATGGGCACAGACCACGGCCGCGTCTTCAACCAGGCCATCGAAACACTGGTTGAAGACGGTGGCTCGAAAGTTGTGTTTCTTGATACGGTAATCTGAACGGACGTCAGATCAGGCCCTTTGCGCGAATCAGCGCAAAGGCAGCCAGAGACACCATGCATTTAAGTTCGCCACGGGCGATCAGATCTTCAAATTCGCCCAGCGTCATGTCCTGCGTCGTGATGTCCTGTTCGGTGTCTTCCAGCTCGGTTTCACCACGCGTGAGGTTGCGCGCCAGAAAGACGTGGCCTTTCTGGTTCGAGTATCCGGCCCCCTGATACATCGTTCCCACATGAATCATCTCGCCAGCGCGCAGGCCCGTTTCCTCGCGGAGTTCACCAAGAGCCAATTCGACAGGATCGACGTTCTCCTTCGTCTCCCACATCCCCATTGGCAGTTCGAGCAGGCGCTCCCCAACCGGGTACCGAAACTGCTGGATCAGGGTCACGCGGCCATCAGCATGCATGGGCAGGATCACCACAAACTCTCCACGCTCGACAATGCCATACAGGCCTTTCTTGCCGTTGGGGTGAATGATGATGTCCTCTCGCAAGGCCGTCCACGGATTGCTGTAAGCCAGACGGCTTGAGACTGTCTGGAAACCAGCGGCGCGACGGGCGTCTTCGATGCTCATGGACTGATCCGATCTTGTTTCGTTCCTGTTGATCGGCGACACTGTACAGATGGAGTCCCGCCGGATCGTGCATATCGACATGGACGCTTTTTATGCGTCTGTCGAACAGCGAGATAACCCGTCCTTACGTGGCCGCCCCCTCGCGGTTGGACGGGGCGAGGCCCGTGGCGTTGTTGCCGCTGCCAGTTATGAAGCGCGTCCTTTTGGTGTGCGCTCTGCGATGCCGTCCCTGAAAGCCAAGCGCCTTTGTCCGGATCTTGTATTCGTACCGGCCAGGTTTGACGTCTATCGCGCTGTTTCCATGCAGATCCACGAGATCTTTGCCCGATATACGCCCCTCATCCAGCCTCTTTCCCTTGATGAGGCCTATCTGGATCTCACGGATTATCTGGGCGCCTATGGTTCGGCCACGTTGGTTGCGGAACGCATTCGTGCAGACATCCGCAAAGAAACTGGCCTTACAGCTTCCGCTGGAGTCTCTTACAACCGGTTTCTGGCCAAACTGGCGTCCGATTACCGCAAACCTGATGGACTTTTTGTCATCACGCCGCGAATGGGGCCGGATTTTGTGCTGAATTTGTCCGTAGACCAGTTCCATGGAATTGGCCCGGCGACTGCTCGAAAAATGAATGCTCTAGGCATTAAAACCGGCGTGGACCTCCGGAAAATGGATCTGCTCACGCTCACACGCCACTTTGGAAAAGCAGCTGCCTTTTATCATGGCATTTCCCGAGGGATTGATGAGCGCCCCGTCGTTGTTAATCGCGAGCGCAAGTCTTTGGGAACGGAACAGACCTATCTGACAGACCTGCGAGATGAAGCCGCTGCACGCAGTGCTCTTGGAATGATTGCCACCAAACTCTGGCTACAGGCCCAGCGCAAACAGATCACAGGCCGAACCATAACTCTCAAGGTCAAATACTCAGATTTTCGCCAAATTACCCGTGCCCGCAGTCTGCCTGTCTCTGTTGGGTCCGAGGCACTTCTGGCGGAAGTTGGCCAGTCTCTCCTGACGCCGCTTTTCCCCTTAGTGCCCGGCGTGCGTCTTCTCGGCCTCACGCTATCGGCTCTCGCGGGGCCAACGCTGGAGATACCGGACGAGAGTTCACAGATGCAGCTTGCTTTCGATCAGCCAGAAACGACGCTCCCCGAAAATCGACAGGTTTTTCGCTCACTTTCTCTCTTTTGAGCGTTGTTAGGACGCATAGAGGCAGATCACGCCTCATGGTTGTTCTTACAGGAGTTGAAATTTTATGGTCCCGTTCCGCCTGCCAGCCCTGCTCTCAACTGGCGCAATTGCTGCCATTGCAGCCCTCTCTCTTGGAGGCTGCACATCCGGGATGTCGGCTGCCCAGAATCCGGAAACGCAGGCAGCGGCAACATCCGCTGCAACTGCCGCAGCCCAGAGCACGGCTTCACAGTTGACCGGAGGCCTCACGGGCGCCCTTGGGCTGCCAAATCTCTCCTCCACCTCCACCAGCAATCTGGCCGGCGTGCTGAACTATTGCGTGACGAACAACCTGGCTACGGGGACAAATGCTACAGGTCTTCTCTCCACTGCCACACAGGCAGCAGGCGTGACCAACAGCCCGGCATACAGTGCTGGCCAGCAGGGCATTCTTCAGGCCGTCAGCAACCAGACAAACACGTCCCAGCAATATTCCTTGTCCTCACTGGCAGAGCCGTTGCGCCAGAAAGTGTGCTCAGCGGTTTCAAGCCGCCTGCAGAACATGCTTTAAGGCCATCTCCTCTCGGGATGTTCATTCCCGAGAGATCACATACTGTTGTTTTTTGGACCTGAGAGGTCCATTGACCGTGACGGATCATTCAAACTGTCCTATGCCAGACAGAACGTAACCAGTTAGTTACTTAAAAGAGACGGGAGACTGAAGTCATGACTGCGGAAGAAACGCCGGTGAGTTCACCGACGAAGCGGGTTCTTACCGTCGTTCTGTTCAATCTTCTGGTTTACATCGTTATCGGGCTTCCGAATGCCGTCCTGACGATCTTCGTGCACCATACGCTGGGCTATAGCACGACGATCGCCGGTCTGGCTTTCTCCCTGCAATATCTTGCGACATTCGCAGCGCGCCCTTCTGCCGGTCGGCTGGTAGATAGCATAGGCCCCAAACCGGTTGTTTTAGGGGGATTGGTGACATGCCTCATCTCAGGCCTGCTGATGATCGGTGCGGGGTGGTCAGGCGAGACACCCGCCGTTTCCCTTGGAATTTTGCTCTTAAGTCGTCTGTTTCTAGGCTGGGCAGAAAGCTGGGCCGCCACGGGCGTCATTGTCTGGAATATTCGCCGGGCCGGTGCTGAAAACACAGCTATTGCCATTTCGTGGAACGGTATCTGTTCTTATGGAGGCATTGCTCTTGGTGCACCGATTGGCGCCAAGCTCTCACAGCTTCCTCATCCTTATGGCGGCATTGTCTCGGTCGGTATCCTGTCCGTTATTCTTCCACTCTTCGGTCTTGCCCTGATCGGCTTTTACAAGGGCATCAAGCCTCTTCCCTCCACGGAAAAGCCTGTTCCATTCACGCGCGCGCTTCGTCTGGTTCTGCCGCATGGCATGGCGCTGGCGGCTGGCTCCATCGGATTCGGTGCCATCTCGTCCTTTCTTGCTTTGTATTATGCCGTTCTGCACTGGGAAGGCGCTGCAACAGCGCTGTCCGTCTTCGGTATCGTATTCGTTGTCATCCGGTTCTTTTTCGCCTCACAGATTGCACGGCGTGGCGGCGTCTTCGTGGCGATTGTTTCTCTGCTGATCGAAGCTGTCGGGCTGGCGTGTCTGGCAATATTCCCCTCACAAGGGGCCGCTCTCATCGGTGCGGCGCTGACTGGCGCAGGTTTCTCCCTGCTGTTCCCTGCCCTTGGTGTTCTGGCCGTCAACAGTGCTGGCCCACAGAACCGTGGGGCCGCTTTGGGCGCCTATTCGATCTTCATTGATCTGGCGATTGCATGTTCGGGTCTTGTGCTCGGGCAGGTCATCGAGTTTGCTGGCTACAAGACCATGTTCGGCACGACTGCGGTGTGCTGTCTGGTCGGTGTGCTCATCAGCCGTTCGCTTGGGCGGAAGCCTGCCGTCTGAGCGTTCTGCCCGCTTCCTTACAGGACCTGCTTCCCATGACCATTCGTTCCTGCGCTGTTTTCTGCGGCTCCCGCTTCGGCAACTCCCCTGTGTATGCAGAAGGTGCATCCGAACTTGGAACGGCTCTGGCCCAGAACGGAATTACGCTTGTTTACGGTGGTGGTCATGTGGGTCTGATGGGAACCGTCGCGGATGCCGCCCTGACTGCAGGGGGGCAGGTCATAGGCGTTATTCCCGGGTTCCTGCATGATCGCGAAGTCATGCATAAAGGCGTGACAGAGCTTGAAGTGACACCCAACATGCATAGCCGCAAAGCCCGCATGTTCGAGCTTTCAGATGCGTATGCCATCATCCCAGGCGGATTCGGCACCTTTGATGAGCTGATGGAAATTCTGACCTGGAAGCAGCTCGGTTTACACCAGGACCCGATTTACATCGTCAATATTGGTGGCTGGGCAAAATCCCTTGTCCGCACCCTGACCGATGCCGTTGAACAGGGCTTTGCCTCCTCCAACACGCTTAAGCTGTTCACCGTTGTGGAAGACGTTCCCGCGCTGATGAACCATCTGCGCGAAAACGTTCCTGCCTGAAAATCAGGCTGTCAGCGTCTTTTCAAAGGCGCTGACAATCTTCTCGATCATGGCCTGATCTTCCGCATCGAAGCGGTTCTTCACAGGGCTATCAATATCCAGAACTCCGATCAGGTTTCCATCATGAAGGATGGGAACCACGATTTCGGAAGCCGAGGCAGCATCACAGGCAATATGCCCTGGAAACGCATGCACATCCGGGACAACAAGCGTGGTTTTCTGCTGGGCAACAGTTCCACAGACGCCTTTCCCAAGTGGAATGCGCGTACAGGCCAGACGCCCCTGAAACGGCCCAAGAACCAGCTGATCATCCTTGAAGAGATAGAACCCGGCCCAGTTAATGTCTGGCAAGGCCTCGAACAGCAGGGCCGCGATATTGGCCATGTTCGCAATCTGATCCGTTTCAGACGCGACAACCGATTCAACGGTTTCCACCAGATCTTCCACGGTCAGACGATGGATAGGCGCACTCATGTCGGATGATCCTGAGTTAAAATGAGATGAAACAGGACCATAAAGCCGTTGCGTGTCTCCGTCACGATGGCCACTCTGTCCTTTTCACCATTACCGGACCAGATCATGGCTAGACGTCTTTATGGAATTCCTCTGTCCGGCCATGTGCATCGCGTCCGGCTGTTCCTATCGATCCTGAAGCTGGATTACAGCTTCGTGGAAGCCTCGATGCAGTCGCCTGAAGTGCTGAAGCTTAATCCGCTGGGCCAAATTCCGATTCTGGAAGACGGCGATATTATCCTGACAGACAGCAATGCCATTCTGGTCTATCTCGCGAAAACCTATGCATCCGACAGTTCATGGCTGCCAGAGGATGCACTCGGCGCGGCGCGAGTTCAGAAATGGTTTTCCATTGCCGCTGGCGAATTGCGGTATGGACCGGCTATGGCGCGTGCGGCGACGCTCTGGAAGCGCCCGGATGATATTGCCCCGGCTCAGGCAAAGGCTGCGAAGCTGCTTCCCTTCATGAATGATGAACTGAAACAGCGGCCATTTCTCGCAGGTGACATGCCCACGCTCGCCGATCTGTCCTGTTACGCTTACATCAAACGCGCACCTGAGGGCGGGGTGTCTCTAGCGCCTTATTCTGCAGTTCAACAATGGCTGGAGCGTATAGAAGCGCTGCCTGACTTTATTCCCATGCCGGAAGCATCTGCTTTCGGGTTATGAATATTTTCGTTTCCCTAATGAATCCTCTCATTGGTGCGAGAAATATTAGAAAAAATTTATATTTAATAAAAACAGTTTCCTCATCACGTCTTCTTCTTAAAAGGGTCGGGCCTTTCGTTCGGAAGAACCATCATGAAACTGACCCCGGAAACTCTGGCCCACCTTCCAGAGACCATCCTCACCTCCCCTTATGATCGCCAGAAGGTGACTGCGGGGATTGCCCATCTCAGTGTCGGAAACTTTCACCGCGCCCATCAGGCCGTGTACACAGACCGCACACTGGCTCTGCTGGGCCAGGAAAGCTGGGGCATTGTTGGCCTTGGGCTGATGGATGTGCCGTCTGAAGTGCAGAAGGCTGAAGCCCTTCAGTCTCAGGGCGGTCTTTACACTTTGCGGGAATGCCCATCGGGCCGTCCAGACGTGGTACGGGTTGTAAAATCCCTGGTGGAATACATCCATGCTCCCGCAGACCGTCTGGCAGCCCTGAAGCGTCTGACCGATCCAGCAATCCGCATCGTCACCATGACGATTACGGAAGGTGGATATTACATGGATGAGGCAGGCCACTTCATGGCTGACCATCCAACCATCGTTGCGGACCTCAAGCGTGAAGTGCCGGAAACAGCATTTGGTATCCTCACCGAGGCCCTTCGTCTGCGCCGGGAAGCCGGTGTGAATGCCTTTACAATTCTCTCCTGCGACAATGTTCCGTCGAACGGAGAGGTTGCGCGCCACGCTGTCCTGTCCTTCGCACGCCTGCGAGATGACGAACTGGCAGACTGGATTGCCCGGAACGTCTCGTTCCCGGCCTGCATGGTTGATCGTATTACCCCAGCGGTTGGACCGGCAGACATTGCTCGCCTCAATAGTGAGAGCGGCGTTGAAGACCGCGCCCCGCTGTTCTGCGAAGACTTCATCCAGTGGGTTGTGGAAGACAATTTCCCAGAAGGGCGCCCGGCCTGGGAGCAGGCCGGCGTGCTGTTCACGAACAATGTTGAGCCATACGAACAGGTCAAGCTGCGCATGCTCAATGCCTCTCATTCCATGCTGGCCCTCCCCGCCGTCCTGATGGGGTACCGCTTCGTCAGTGAAGCCATGGAAGACGAGAACCTTTTCCGCCTCCTTCAGCAGTTTTTGGGTTTTGACTCAGAACCGCATCTGACCGCTCCTCCGGGCATCAGCCTTCCGGAATATGGGGCCCTCCTGCTCCAGCGTTTCCGCAACAAGGCTGTCAGTGATCAGCTTCTGCGCATTGCGTCGGACAGCACATCCAAACTGCCGGTCTTTATTCGCCCGACAGCCGAGATCGTGGTGAAAGACAACGGTGACATGCGCCGGATCGCATTCCTGCTGGCCTGCTACTGCGCCTACATGAATGGCCGGGACGACACGGACGCGGACTTCCCTGTCACAGAGCCACGTCTCAGCAAGGAAGATCGTGCACTGGCGACGGACACCGATCCGGCGCGCGCTCTGGATATGGGCGTCTTTGCGGGCTGGGGCCTCACTGACAACCCTGTTTTCGTCCAGCTTTTCACTGACATGCGGCAGAGCCTGCAGGATCGTGGAACCGCTGCGACACTTGCGGACGTCATCACGCCAAAGGGCTGATCAAGGTGTCCTGTGCCGGTTGAGATTAACAACCGGCACAAAGCCCTTTTTTCAGACGACGTTGCGGCACGCCAGTGGGCCGCCTACAAACAGAGCCAGATGCGTTACTTGCAAACTCTCGCAGGATAGATCGTCTCATGATCATCAGAACTGACGAAAAAATCGATCTCCAAACGCCAACTGGTTCAATGCGTGTGCATATCTTTCGGCCGGTTCAGGATGGCCGTTTCCCGGCTGTTATGCTGTTTTCGGAAATCTATCAGGTCACGGCACCTATCGAACGATTGGGCGCCATGATTGCGGGACAGGGATATCTCGTCGCAATCCCCGAAGTGTATCATGAGTACGAACCTGCCGGGACTGTCCTTGCCTATGACAAGGATGGAACGGATCGCGGGAATGATCTGAAATACGCCAAGCCTGTCTCAGCCTTTGACTCTGACACGGCAGCCCTTGTCGAATGGCTGCAAGACAGCAGTTTCTGCACGGGAGCAATTGGCGCTTTTGGTGTGTGCCTAGGGGGGCATCTCGCCTATCGGGCGGCTCTTCACCCTGCAGTCAAAGCTACAGCGTGTTTCTATGCCACCGACCTGCATTCAGCGACGCTTGGTGAAGGCAAGTCCGATGACTCTCTCGTGCGGGCTATAGACATCACTGGTGAACTGATGATGGTCTGGGGCCAGTCAGACCCCCACGTTCCCTATGCGGGACGGCGTATAATCCGGGACAGACTTGAGGACACGGGCGTCACGCTGGAGTGGCATGAAGTTAACGCTCAACACGCATTCCTGCGTGATGGAGCACCACGCTTCGATGCTGCTCTCTTCCTGCAGGCCATGAACTGGACGAATGCTTTATTTCAGCGCGCTTTGACGCGAGGTTAACAAAAAGGGGAGCTTCCGCTGCAGGAAGCCCTTCAAAGGTCAAAATTCCTCGTAAGTGGCAGGGTCCTGATCGGCGAGACGCCCATCTGCACGCGCCAAAGAAGCGATTTTCGTCATATCGTCTTCCGTCAGGGTAAAGTCGGAAATGGATCTGTTCTTAATCTGGCGCTCAGGCGTGGCAGACTTGGGAATGGGCACAGAACCAAGCTGATGATGCCAGCGGAGAATAACCTGCCCGACTTCCTTGCCCAATCGCTCAGCGATTGTTTTCAACAGCGGATTTGTCAGAAGGTCACTTGCGCGCCCTAAGGGGCTCCAGGCCTGCGTAATGATCCCGTGATCATGATTCCACTTCCGCATCTCGTCCTGCGGGAAATAGGGATGCAGTTCAATCTGGTTGATCGACGGAAGAACGCCTGTTTCGGCTTTCAGCCGCTCAAGATGTTCTGGCAGAAAATTGCATACGGCAATTGATCGGATATAGCCGCGCTTCTTTGCCTCAATCAGGGCTTTCCAAGCTTCAACGTACTTGCCCTGCTTCGGGTTAGGCCAGTGAATGTAATACAGGTCAAAGTAGTCAAGCTGTGTGCGATAGAGGGACTCCTCGATCGTTGTCAGCGCAGCATCATAGTCATGATGGCGGCCTGGTAGCTTCGAGGCGACGCGCAGTTCTTCCCGGGGGCGGCCGCTTTCACGCACGGCACGACCAACTGCCCCTTCATTTTCATAATTGAACGCACTGTCCAGCGCGTCATAGCCCACGTTGAGGGCACTGTTCATGGCTTCAACGCCCGCAGCGCCATTGAGCTTATAGGTTCCGAACGTGATCGCCGGAATGGTCGTGCCGTCATTCAGCGTGACTGTCGGAATCGTCATTCTCTGCTTCTCCTGACTCTGCCGCATTCAATCCCTTGGGGATTTATCAAATGCCTAAGGAAGACTTTCGGGTTTGACGTATTACGCCCGACAGAGAGGAAGCGTTTCATAACGGATGGCTTCAGATGCACGAGACATAAAAAAAGCGGTGAGCCGAGAGGGCTCACCGCTTGCATCAAAAGAAGCCTGAACAGTCTTCAGTCTGAAACGCGTTCGATATCAGCACCACATGCTGCGAGCTTGCGATCTACGCCCTCATACCCACGATCCAGATGGTAAATCCGGCTAAGCTGCGTCTCGCCTTCAGCAGCAAGTCCAGCCAGGATGAGCGAGAAAGACGCCCGAAGATCGGTTGCCATGACCGGAGCACCGGACAGCTTCGGAACGCCACGGATAATTGCCGAACGACCATGCGGATTGATGCGCGCACCCATCCGGTTCAACTCGGGAACGTGCATGAAACGATTTTCAAAAATCGTCTCGGTAATCATGGACGCACCATCCGCAACAGAGAGCATCGCCATGAACTGGGCCTGCATGTCCGTCGGGAAACCCGGATATGGCTCCGTCATGATGTCCACGCCTGTCAGCTTGCCCGTGCGACGGACACGCAGACCACGCGGATCTTCCTCAACTTCAACACCCGTTTCCTGCAGGGTTCGGATTACAGCCCCCAGATCATCGGCACGACCACCGACGAGCAGAAGGTCACCGCCCGTGATGCCCGCAGCGCAAGCATAGGTGCCGCACTCGATACGATCTGGCATGACCGCATAGTTGGCGCCATGCAGGCGCTCTACGCCTTCAATGATCAGTGTACCGGAACCTTCGCCCGTAATCTGTGCGCCCATCGCGTTGAGACAGTGCACCAGATCGCTGATTTCGGGCTCACGCGCTGCGTTGACGATTTCGGTACGGCCTTTGGCGAGCGTAGACGCCATCAGCAGATTTTCAGTCGCACCGACGCTGGCGAACGGCAGGATAATCCGGTCGCCCTTCAGGCCTTCGGGCGCACGGGCATTGATGTATCCGTTCTCAAGGCGGATTTCAGCACCCAGAGCTTCAAGCCCTTTGAGATGCATGTCCACAGGGCGCGTGCCAATAGCGCAGCCACCCGGCAGCGAAACCTTGGCTTCACGGGCACGCGCCAGAAGCGGGCCAAGAACGAGAATGGAAGCGCGCATCTTGGAAACGATGTCGTACGAGGCTTCCACCGATCCGATTTCGCCTCCAATCGAAAGGGTACGCTCCCCCACAGCCTCGACGGCGATGCCCAATCCCTTGAGAAGATCGCGCATCGTCTTGATGTCAGCAATCTGCGGAACGTTGGACAGCACCAGACGGTCAGAGGTCAGCAGGCCTGCGACCATGAGCTTGAGACCGGAGTTCTTTGCGCCCCCGATCTCGATTTCGCCCGTCAGACGATGGCCACCACGAATAATGAAACGGTCCATGAGTGATGCGCTCCTTACAGCCGAGGCGTGGTTACGCCGGACTGGCGCATGTATTTACCGGCACGATCCGCGTAGCTGACTTCGCAAGGGCTGGCCCCCTGGAAGAACAGGAACTGGCAGATGCCTTCGTTCGCATAGATGCGCGCAGGCAGCGGCGTCGTGTTACTGATTTCGATGGTGACCTGCCCTTCCCACTCTGGCTCAAGCGGCGTCACATTCACAATGATGCCGCAGCGCGCATAAGTGGACTTGCCAAGGCAGACGACCAATGTGTCCCGCGGAATACGGAAATATTCGATCGTGTGCGCCAGTGCGAAGCTGTTCGGGGGAATCGTGATGTCACCCGTCCGTGTCACGAAGCTGTTCGCGGCGAAGTTCTTTGGATCGACAATGGCACTGTCCACATCGGTAAAGATCTTGAAGTCTTCCGCGACACGCGCGTCATAACCGTATGATGACAGACCATAGGAAATAACGCCTTCCCGCTTCTGGTTTTCCACAAACGGTTCAATCATGCCGTGTTCTTTGGCCATCTGGCGGATCCAGGTATCAGGCATGATTGGCATGGACGCATTAACTCCTACACGGGGGGATCGATCTGCTCTAGCGATAGCCGCCCGATCACGCAATGTGTCGGTTTAGCCATTTTCCGTGAGGTGCTGTTGCCTTTTGACAAGCCAGCGCGGTCTCATCTCACTGGCAAGAACACCACAGACAATCAAAGCAGCCCCAAGAAGCGTGGTGGCCTGCAGCTGATCGCCAGCCAGCCAGCCGACCAGCCCACCCCAGACAGGCTCTCCTGCATAAATCACAGCAGCTTTTGAAGGTGGGACGGACTTCTGAGCCCAGTTCATCACGAGTTGTACCAGAGCACTCAGACTTCCGAGAGCCGCCGCACAAACAACCCAGATCCATGAAAATGTCGGCGCATGCTCCCCGGCGACCGGCATAAGCAAAAGTGCAAAAAGGCCGCCTCCAACAAGCTGACAGACTGTGATTCTACGACTGTCCACGCCTTGGGCAAACAGGCTGATCAAAACAATTTCGGCAGCAATGGCACATGCTGAGAGCACCGTCAGCAAATCACCATGGCTAAAGGTCAGGGTCAGGGCTGCCGGCCCTGCCAGCGCAATCAATCCGGCAAACGCAAGACCGATTCCGACCCAGCTCATGATGTGCGGCGATTTACGCAGAATGGCCCACTGGAACAGTGGCACCAACGGCACATAGAGAGCCGTGATGAATGCAGAACGGCTACTGGTCACCTCACGCAACCCTGCACTTTGCAGAACATACCCGATTGAAAGGGCAATTCCGATCAGAATACCGGATCGCACTTCTTTCCGTGTCAGACCCGTCATGTGACGACCTGCCAGACATGCCACCATGGCTGCGGCCATCAGAAATCGTACACCGACAAAGAACATCGGTCCGCAATGCTGCATGGCCAGATGCAGGATCAGAAAAGTGCCTCCCCAGAGCGCCGTAACGCCCGCCAACGCCAGTTCCTGTGGCGATGGCGTTGGCAGACGAATTTTCATGACGCCTTAGCTTTCGGAAGACGGTGTGGGCGCTGTGGGCCTGATTCGCTGCTGCTGTTTGCGACGCAGAAGATTGGCCCGGAGCGCCTTGGCTTCGCGAGCTGCGCGTGCCTCTTTGGCAGCCTGCGCCTTATCAGTCAGGTGGGCCGTAGCTTTGCCGTTTTCCGTCTTGTCAGTTGTCATCAGTCTGTCCGTCGAAAGATGCTCGAAGATGCGTTCCAAGCAGCTCGTCATATACACCGAGTGTCTCCGACTGCATCTGCCGGATCGTATAATTTCGCAAGACATGCTCACGGGCATTTTCTGCCAGATAGGCAAGCGTTTCATCATCAGCCGACAGAATGCCGACAAGTGCTTCTGCCAATGCCTGAGGATTATCGGGAGGGATAACGAGACCGGTCTGTCCGGGCAGAACCGTCTCCATCATGGCGCCCTGTGCCGTTCCGATAACGGGTTTGCCCATCATCTGCGCCTCTACAAGCGTCCGCCCGAATGGTTCAGGCCGCAGAGACGGTGCGACGACAACGGCCGACAACGCGCAGGCCGCTGGCATGTCCTGGCATGTCCCTGCGAAGCGAACCCTGTCTTCCAAACCCAGCTCCTGAATTCTCCGCCCAAGAGAGAGCGCAAATTTATGATCCGTTTCCGGGCCAACCAGAACACAGATCCAGGGTGCAACAGAGACCTGTTTGAGAAACTTCAGCGCTTCGATCAGGACCCTCTGCCCTTTCCACGCTGTTAGCCGTGCAGGCATCAGGATCACGCGGGCGCCATGAGGCACCGACCAAGCTTCGGCAAGCCGCTGGATCCGCTCGCCGGAGACCTTTTGCGGGTCAAAAAGAAAGGGGTCGGCGCCACGGGGAATAGTCCGCAGACGGTCTGACTGAACACCATATTGCCCGGATAAACGGCCAGCGATGAAATTCGAAATGGCAATCACGCGCGTGCCACGGGCCAGAACAGAATTATAAAGCTTCTTGCCCCACCAGCCCGCACCATGAACACCGTGCCATGTCGTGACCAGCGGGATCCCTTCACGACGACAGGCCAGCCAGGCCGCCCATGCCGGAATACGAGAGCGGGCGTGCACCAGATCCACCCCTTGCTGCCGGATCAGTTTCTGAAGATCACGGGCCCGGCGCAGTACAGCAACGGGTGACTTGGATTTGAGGTTGAGCGGCAAATGAAGTGCACCGGCATGCCTCAGCTGGATCAGCAGCGGCCCCGATTTTGACGCAACAATGGCTTTCCCGCCTGCCTGAGTAATGGCAGCGGCGATTTCGATGGCACCGCGTTCAAGCCCCCCAGTACTGAGTGCAGGAAGGACCTGGAGGATTACGGGAGAACGGTCAGTCATGAGCGTTTCGGCGGGCCATTCTGAAAATTTGATCCGAACGAGAAGCGTTCCTGATCGTTCTGCGCCTGAGGCTTCCAGAATGAAAAACAGGTAGCAACGAAAAAGGGAGACTTCCACGCCCTGCTAGCACAGAAGTCCCCCTTTGACGATGGAGTGTAGCGAATGTGCACAGCACATCCGCCACAGTCGTCGGCTTTACTTAACGGCGTCAGGCAAAGCGTAAACCACAAGCTGATCACTGACTGGCGTCATCATGAAGTGATGTCCCCCAGCCATGATAGCAACGTACTGATGTCCGTTGGCTTCGTAGGTCATTGGGTTGGCCTGACCACCACCCGGGAGCACTGCGCTCCACACGACCTTGCCGGTGTGTTCGTCAATGGCACGGATCTGGTTATCCGTAGCCGCGGCGATGAACACCAGACCGCCACCTGTCACGACGGAACCGCCGTTGTTCGGTGTTCCAATCTCCCAGGGAAGACCTGTCGGCAGACCCCATGGACCATTAGCACGAGCCGTTCCCAGCGGATGCTGCCAGAGCACCTTCTGACCGTGCTTCATGTCGATGGCCGTGATCATGCCGTAAGGCGGACGGTTGCACATCATGCCCGTGTACTGATCCCAGAACGGCGTCACGACGATGCCATAAGGCGTTCCGTCCATGGCACCATTACCTTCGGCGCCACCGCCACCTGGCTTGAAGTTAGGATCATCGATCGGCATCAGACCAAGCTTGTCGGCCTTCTTGCGGGTGACGAGCTGGTCGTACATCGGCGTGATGTTCCAGTTCGCGATCAGGATTCCGCTCTTCTCGTCATAGGACATGGAACCCCAGTCACTGCCACCATTGTAGCCTGGGTATTCAATCCATGGCTTATCAACGCTCGGCGGCGTGAATTCACCAACGTAGTTCGCACGACGGAACTTGATCCGGCAGAAGAGCTGATCAATGGGAGACATGCCCCACATATCCGTCTCTTTCAGATCAGGCACGCGCAGAGCAGGCATCCCGACAGACCAGGGCTGCGTCGGGGTCCGTGGGTCTCCAGGAATGACGCCTGGTGACGGAGCCGGACGCTCTACGACAGGAAGGACTGGCTTGCCTGTCCGGCGATCCAGAACGAACGTCTGACCGCGCTTCGTCGGCATGATAAGAGCTGGAACGGGCTGGCCGTCAGGGCCAGGCATATCCATCAGGGTTGCCTGAGAGCCAATATCATAATCCCAGACGTCCTTATGGGCGGTCTGGAAAACCCACTTTTCTTCACCCGTCTTGACGTCAATCGCCACGACTGCAGAAGAAACCTTGTTTTCGGCATCGCTACGCAGGGCGCTGTAATAGTCAGCAGCGGAGTTCCCGGTTGGAACGTACACCAAGCCAAGAGCATTATCGCCCGTCAGCGCGGCCCATGAGTTCGGCGTACCGCGGCTATAGTGGCGATTGCCTGTCGGCTGGCTGTGATCGGTCGGATTGTTGACGTCCCAAGCCCAGACAAACTTGCCGCTTTCAGCATCGTAGCCACGGATTACACCAGACGGGGCCCAGCGACGCTGACCGTCAAGAACCTCATGATTGACAACGACAACGCCATCAACAACCGGCGGCGGTACGGTCATAGAAACGAAGCCCGGAACGGACTCACCAAGGCCTTGCATCAGGTTGACCTGACCACCGTGACCGAAGTTCGGACAGAACTCACCCGTTGCCGCATCAACAGCAATCAGGCGCATATCGAGCGTACCTTCGATAAGCCGATTGTGGCAGGGCTGGCCTTCTGGCACGACGGACGACGTGAAATACGTCACACCCTTGCAGGCTGCCGTGTAAGGAATGGAGTGGTACTTCACATCCACATTCCGACGCCAGATCTGCTTCCCCGTGACCGGGTCCAGCTTCATGATGTCGTTCATGGCCGAACACATATAGAGGCCGTCACCCACCTTGATGGGTGTGGTTTCAGCTGCCCATTTGTTGGTCTGGCCCGGACGTGGGTAGCTGCCCGTATGATAGGTGAACGCGACCTTCAGGTTGCCAGCGTTCTCAGGCGTGATTTCAGACAGCGGCGAATAACGCGTCTGATGATCATCACGACCATAAGCAACCCAGTCTCCAGGAGCAGGGTTTGCGCTCTGCTGGGGTGCCATTGCTGGAATTTCGGACGGATCGATCGAATCAATATCCGGCAGGTTTGCAGCATTTACGCCAGGGGCCTGCGGGGCATACGGAGACGGACCAGAAAAATAGCTCTGCTCTTTCGGGGAACTTTCCGTAGGTTCGTTTGCATTACCGGGCCCAGGAACTGCAGCGGTCGGGGCTCCCCCGGAACCTGCGGGAGCGAACTGAGCGTGGGCGGCGAGAGGTGAACAGGCGAGCGCGAGGCCTGCGGCTGTTGCGAGAAGGTGAGACCGACGCATCAGACGGCTCCTCTGAGTGTACGGCGGGATTCCAGGCGGCGAAGGACCGGAATGGTCAGAACCACCAGAATGCCGAGAAGG
>NZ_JACSIQ010000600.1:0-414 GCF_018812105.1 Gluconobacter sp. P1D12_c | reverse complement strand
GGCAGATAGCCGGCGTGCCGCAGGGTCGCGTCAAAACGGTTGAACACACCCTCGATAGCTCCCACCTGCGTCAGGCGCTCACGGAACAGCCAGAGTGTTTTGGCATCAGGAACACGATCTGAAAGCCCCAGCCCAAGGAAGCKCATGAACGACAGGCGATCGTTGATCAGATATTCCGTCCGTTCATCRGACAGATTATTCAGCGTCTGGATCACCAGGATTTTGAACATCAGCACCGGATCAAACGGCGGACGGCCGCCTTTGCTCCCGTCCGCATAGGCCAGAGCCTTCTCCAGGTCAGGACGGAATACTTCAAAATCCACAGTCCGGGAAAACGCTTCGAGCTGGTCACCAAGCCCACTCAGACGAGCCAGGCGATCTTCAACATAAAAAAAACCGGGCTGCATCATCATC
>NZ_JACSIQ010000599.1:0-414 GCF_018812105.1 Gluconobacter sp. P1D12_c | reverse complement strand
GGGATGAGGCCATAAGGCTTCATTATGATCGCATTGCTGACAGGCTTGAAGGTCTGGGGATTCCGTCTAGGCGTAAGAAGCAGGATGGCACCTTTTTCAAGGTCGCTTTGCTGTCTGGATTAGCTAAGCAGATGGATGAACAGTTTAGGCATATCCTGTTCATTCCTGCTGTTGCTGTTGCTGAGCGTCGCCAGTTTAGGAATGAGCTGACCTATTGTATTGATAACATTCACCCGAATAAGGGGAAGTATCTGCGGTACATGGTTATCACCTGCGGTGAGAACGTCCGCATATATGCTGACCTCAAGGCGGATCATAGGAAAAGGACACGCAAGCTCTCTTATTTCTTCCGTTGGCTCAATCAAAAATATGGTTCAAATCAGTATTTCAGGGGGACTGAGTTCACTCATAATC
>NZ_JACSIQ010000598.1:0-414 GCF_018812105.1 Gluconobacter sp. P1D12_c | reverse complement strand
GTCTACACGTTGGATGATTTAATGCGTGATTGCGATAGGATTGCGAAGGAGTGGCTTGAGTCATTCCAGGCGACGTGGGAACCTAAGGCGAAGCCTCAAAAGGGTTCTGATCGCTCTATTGCCTAGAGCGACGACCCCGAAGGTCCGGGGTCTAGCATTGGGGTTTCGACCTCCATGCTAAAGGCTAAATCAGTATTAAAAAGATAGCTCAAACTGCTTCGCTTCATGAGCAGATAATTAGCTCAGATTTGCTGTGTCCTGCATCACAGAGCGAGCGCAGAGCGGGAGCCACGTAGTGTGGCCGTAGGCCATCTGTGTGGGATGGTTCTTGATAATCTGATTTTTATGGTAGAATGTGAGTCGAGGTTAAATCGATGGATATCTTGGCGGATTACATCGAAGAAGCCCGATAGG
>NZ_JACSIQ010000597.1:0-414 GCF_018812105.1 Gluconobacter sp. P1D12_c | reverse complement strand
GATGGTTCTTGATAATCTGATTTTTATGGTAGAATGTGAGTCGAGGTTAAATCGATGGATATCTTGGCGGATTACATCGAAGAAGCCCGATAGGTTAGGAGAAGGCTCATGACGCAGGAACGTCACAACCCGACCCACATCAGTATTATAACACAACTGATGGCGATGGTTCAACACAAGACCGCCAAGACTGGTGGTCTCGGATGGAATCCGTAGGTCGTTCATATACGAAATTAGAGGCCCAAAGGGTCATCAAAGCTCAGTCATATGATGGGGGGTATTATCCTCGTTCATGGCTTGGGCATGTGTTCCATCTGGGGTGGTCTGTTGATGATATCTGCTGGCTGATATCTGCTGACTGCAAGCACCTTGGGCTTATAGCTCGGGATTATTCTGCTGATGAGAATCTGCGTT
>NZ_JACSIQ010000596.1:0-415 GCF_018812105.1 Gluconobacter sp. P1D12_c | reverse complement strand
GGCATAGCCGATCATTATGTGTGTCATACGGGAAAGTGTAACGTATAAGGCCCCATGACTGCAAAACATATGGTACCACCTTTATGAGACACAGCACACGGCTGTATTCCATGACGTGTTGCACTTGTCCGGGACAGTCCGTCCAACGATCCCCTTCCGGACACAAGAAGGAGACATCCGATCATGGCGCGGCGCCGTCTTCTGACCCGTGAAGCTCTCGCCCGACATTACGAGCCTTCTGTCGATGATCGCGAGATCACGAGACATTTTACACTCAGCCAGGATGACTTCGATCTGATCGCAACCCGCCGCGGAGAAACCTCCCGATTGGGTTTCACGATGGTCATGCTCTACATGCGCTGGCCGGGACGGGTGCTGGAATCTGGTGAAACACCACCGGCTCCCATTCTGTCAT
>NZ_JACSIQ010000595.1:0-415 GCF_018812105.1 Gluconobacter sp. P1D12_c | reverse complement strand
CAGATCGTGTTCCTGATGCCAAAACACTCTGGCTGTTCCGTGAGCGCCTGACGCAGGTGGGAGCGATCGAGGGTCTGTTCAACCGTTTTGACGCGACCCTGCGGCACGCCGGCTATCTSCCGATGTCSGGCCAGATCCTGGATGCAACRCTGGTGGCKGCTCCAAAGCAGCGCAATACGAAGGCTGAGAAAGCGGATCTCCGGGCAGGACGTATTCCMGAAGACTGGCAGGACAAGYCGGCAAAGCTGTCGCACAAGGATCGTCATGCGCGCTGGACGCTGAAGTTCACGAAAGCAAAACGGCAGGATGACGGGAGTATGCCCGCAACGGATCTCGCTATCCCGTTCTTTGGCTACAAATCCCACGTSTCCATCGACCGGAAGTTTCGGTTCATCCGAAAATGGAAGACGACGGA
>NZ_JACSIQ010000594.1:0-415 GCF_018812105.1 Gluconobacter sp. P1D12_c | reverse complement strand
TTGCAGGGGATCTGCCGCCGGAAACCCGTTGTCGTTTGGACAAAATGCTGGAGCGTCGTGGCGATCGCAGTGCCTCCTGGCTCTCGTGGCTGCGTAACCCGCCCTTGTCACCAGCCGCGCGCAATATCCTGCGATTGCTGGAACGCCTGGAGTGTGTACGATCCCTGAACCTCGACAGCGCTCGCGCCACGACCATACCGCGTGTGGCCTTTGACCGTTTGAGCGAAGAAGCTGCCCGGATTACGCCCCAGCATCTGGCCGAGCTTCGGTCATCCCGTCGTTACGCCATTCTGGTGGCAGCCGGGGTCCGACTTGAGGAGGTTCTAACCGACGCGGCCCTCACAATGATGGACAAACTCCTCGGAAGCATGATGCGCCGTGCCGAGCACCGGATCCGTGACAAAGCGATTGTCAC
>NZ_JACSIQ010000593.1:0-415 GCF_018812105.1 Gluconobacter sp. P1D12_c | reverse complement strand
AATTACTCGCTTTCAACTTCTCATTTTGATTCTTCAATAAATGAATTTCATTTTCACGAGACTTCGCACCATCATCAAAACGGCTTTTCGTGAATGACTCAGAAACCTGAACAACACCACCAGCAACAGCAGAAGAAACAGCACCAACCAACGTGCCAGCCTTCTCAAACTTTTCAGCCTTAGCTTTTGCAGCATCAACACGCTTTGCAACAGCACGACCATCAGCCAGAGCAATAGCTAAAGCCTTGGCTTGTTGCTTCTCCTGGTTCCACTGGTCCCGAGTTAAACGCCTACGACCTGGACCAATACGAGTTAAGCCAGAAGGCTTCCCGACCTTATCCCAATAACTGTCCTGCCAATCTCTAAACGATTGCTTATAGGCTTCATTTTGTTCCTTTGGAGATAACCCATCCGC
>NZ_JACSIQ010000592.1:0-415 GCF_018812105.1 Gluconobacter sp. P1D12_c | reverse complement strand
GTGTCATACGGGAAAGTGTAACGTATAAGGCCCCATGACTGCAAAACATATGGTACCACCTTTATGAGACACAGCACACGGCTGTATTCCATGACGTGTTGCACTTGTCCGGGACAGTCCGTCCAACGATCCCCTTCCGGACACATGAAGGAGACATCCGATCATGGCGCGGCGCCGTCTTCTGACCCGTGAAGCTCTCGCCCGACATTACGAGCCTTCTGTCGATGATCGCGAGATCACGAGACATTTTACACTCAGCCAGGATGACTTCGATCTGATCGCAACCCGCCGCGGAGAAACCTCCCGATTGGGTTTCACGATGGTCATGCTCTACATGCGCTGGCCGGGACGGGTGCTGGAATCTGGTGAAACACCACCGGCTCCCATTCTGTCATTTGTTGCGCGGCAGCTCGAC
>NZ_JACSIQ010000591.1:0-416 GCF_018812105.1 Gluconobacter sp. P1D12_c | reverse complement strand
AGTTGTTCTTCAACATCCTTGCGACTTTCGCGGAGTTTGAAGCCGAGCTGATCCGGATGCGTACTCGTGAAGGGATGGCCGTTGCACGCGACAAAGGTAAACTACGCGGAAAGAAACCCAAGCTTTCTGAACGTCAGCAAAAAGAGCTTCGCCGGATGTATGATACCGGCGATTACTMCATCAGCGATCTTTCAGAACTGTTTTCTATTTCTCGGCCAACTGTCTATCGAACTCTCAGCAGAACAGCCTCAACGTTCTTGTTGGGTTCACTCTAAGCGTACGTAAAGTACACTTTCGTGTCGTGACCCCAGGAAGCCACGCAGCTTTTCGGCAGCCTTCCCGGTGCGGCCCTGCACAGTGCGCTCGGCTGCATCATAAAGCGAGATTGCCTCCTCGTCCGAGATTGCCTCCTCGTC
>NZ_JACSIQ010000060.1:0-909 GCF_018812105.1 Gluconobacter sp. P1D12_c | reverse complement strand
AACTCAAATCGCCCAAGTCCGTCAGGGCGTCCATGAAGCACGCCTACCGAGAGCAGGATACGCCAAACGCTGACGCCACGAGAACGCCAGACAATGACCTGATCGGGCCGCAGAACGTCAAACAGGGCATGATCGCGTTCGAGAAGGCGCTACCTGAGAAGATCCGCAAGAACGCCGTCCAGTGCATCGAATACCTGGTCACGTCCTCACCTGGCGCGTTCGAGAACCGGAACGCTGACCAGGAGGCGTATTTGGGGTCACGACACGAAAGTGTATTTTACGTACGCTTAGGGTGAACACCTACAGAACCGCCAGCATTGGGGTTCAAGCGACAAGCAGGGATGCAGGCACCCGAAGCGGACGTAACGCGCCCGCTTCGGGCTGCTCATCGACATTCCAGCGATAGTCCCCTGTCAGAGAGATATGCTCCCAGCCGAGGGGTGCAATATGCCGCGCCAGGTCATCGGAAATGCCGAGCGTTGCGATGGCAGACTGAAGATAGCGCGTATTCCATAGGATAACCGCTGCCACCAGCAGGTTTAAACCTGACGCTCGATAAGCCTGATTTTCAAAACGCCGATCCCGCAGTTCACCAAGCTGGTTGAAGAAGAGCGCCCGAGCCAGCGCATTCCGGGCTTCTCCCTTGTTGAGCCCTGCCTGGGTTCGCCTGCGCAAATCCAGATCCTGTATCCAGTCGAGCATGAAAACCGACCGCTCGATCCGGCCAACTTCACGCAAGGCCACAGCCAGACCATTCTGACGGGGATAAGATCCGAGCTTCCGCAGCATGGCCGAGGCCGTCACGGTTCCACTCCGAATGGATGTGACCAGACGCAGCAGGTCGTCCCAGTGGGCCGCAACATGATCGGTATTGATCGGGTCACCGGCCATTCCACTCAGGAGATCACC
>NZ_JACSIQ010000590.1:0-416 GCF_018812105.1 Gluconobacter sp. P1D12_c | reverse complement strand
ACCCAAAGGCGTATCTCATCTTTATTGTCATTAACAAAAACACACTCGTAACAAAAATCATCCTCGTCATCGTTCAAATATTCGTTGAATCTTAAAAAAAAATATCCACTGCTTTCTATGTAATCCAAAAACAAAGAAGAATGCGAAGGAAGACAACGCAAATAATCTCTATAACTTTTCACATCCTTCACAGGAAAAGAATGGTCAATATAATGGTCATGCAAACAAGTCATGATAACGTAAGGCTTTTCCCAACCGCAATAAACCTCGACCCCATTCCCAAACATATAACGAATAGCCTTGGTCTCATAACGTGCCTTCAATCGCACAGCCTTTATATTGAACAGATTTTCAAGCCTCTGTACTTCTCTCTCTATTTCTCTATATTTTTCCTTCTTTACCATATCCATAACAAT
>NZ_JACSIQ010000589.1:0-416 GCF_018812105.1 Gluconobacter sp. P1D12_c | reverse complement strand
GAAGCCTTATGGCCTCATCCCTGCCAATGCGTTCAAGATGTTTAAACACATCAACCTTGTTCCCACTGTTGCGACGAAGAAGCTCATAAAAACCTATCCGAGAAGATGACTCACACCCATTCTCAGACGGTCCTGCATCAAAAATCTCTCCGCGTGATTCCTTCGCTTCCTTAACCTCTGGAACGTATTCTAAACCACCAGCAGGAAGCCTGAAGCGTCGCCTGTCTTCCTGTTCCGAACGACACGCAAAACGCAGATTCTCATCAGCAGAATAATCCCGAGCTATAAGCCCAAGGTGCTTGCAGTCAGCAGATATCAGCCAGCAGATATCATCAACAGACCACCCCAGATGGAACACATGCCCAAGCCATGAACGAGGATAATACCCCCCATCATATGACTGAGCTTTGATGACC
>NZ_JACSIQ010000588.1:0-416 GCF_018812105.1 Gluconobacter sp. P1D12_c | reverse complement strand
AGATGGAGAATTAGATTTTTGGGCTGATGCTCCCGCATCATGCTTTCTATAACTTCTCTGAACCCTGTCTTATGGTACAGAATTATACGCAGACGCCTGACACTGAACTCGTCTAAAAGGCTCTCGAACTCATTGAAGATGTCTCTAAGCGACACAATCAGCAGGTTATCGAAAAACTCCAAAAAATTGGATGCGATGCTCTAACGGGGCGTAAGCTGTTTGCGATGCGTGGTTCGTGGGAGCTTGGCAACAGGGATATCAATGCGGTGGATGATTCCGCAAAAGCATATATGATTGACACTTACACGATATCTCACATGGGTCGAGGTGGGGGTAGCGTCTTAGAAGATGGGATGCTGTCAAAGGTTCTCGACATAGAGCGTCTACAAGGGTTCTCGACATAGAGCGTCTACAAG
>NZ_JACSIQ010000587.1:0-416 GCF_018812105.1 Gluconobacter sp. P1D12_c | reverse complement strand
GGTGCGATCGATGGGCTGTTTAACCGGTTTGAAGCGACCCTGCGGAACGCCGGTTATCTGCCGATGTCAGGCCAGATCCTGGATGCAACATTGGTAGCCGCTCCAAAGCAGCGCAATACGAATGCTGAGAAAGCSGAYCTCCGGGCAGGACGTATTCCAGAAGACTGGCAGGACAAGCCCGCAAAGATGTCGCATAAGGATCGTCATGCACGATGGACACTTAAGTTCACGAAGGCGAAGCGGCAGGACGATGGAACCATRCCGTCGAGYGATCTSGCYATCCCATTCTTTGGCTACAAACCCCACGTCTCCATCGACCGGAAGTATCGGTTCATCCGCAAATGGAAGACAACAGATGCCGCCGCCAGTGATGGCGCGCGATTGAGAGAGGGGCTTCTGGATAAAGCCAATACCGC
>NZ_JACSIQ010000586.1:0-416 GCF_018812105.1 Gluconobacter sp. P1D12_c | reverse complement strand
GCATAGGCTTGAGATGCGGCTTTTTTCTGTGAACCTTTGAGACAAAACCCTCTTTGTCCATGAAGTCCTCATTCGCTTTCGAGCGATAAGCTGTATCAGCCCAAACGCTTGAGGCCGTATTGGTTTTATCTAACAGCCCCTCTCTCAATCGCGCACCATCACTGGCGGCGGCATCCGTCGTCTTCCATTTTCGGATGAACCGAAACTTCCGGTCGATGGAGACGTGGGATTTGTAGCCAAAGAACGGGATGGCGAGATCGCTCGACGGTATGGTTCCATCGTCCTGCCGCTTCGCCTTCGTGAACTTAAGTGTCCATCGTGCATGACGATCCTTATGCGACATCTTTGCGGGCTTGTCCTGCCAGTCTTCTGGAATACGTCCTGCCCGGAGATCCGCTTTCTCAGCCTTCGTATTG
>NZ_JACSIQ010000585.1:0-416 GCF_018812105.1 Gluconobacter sp. P1D12_c | reverse complement strand
TATACGTTACACTTTCCCGTATGACACACATAATGATCGGCTATGCCCGCTGCTCGACGGACAAACAGGATCTCGCGGCCCAGCATCAGGAACTGCTCAAACTCGGTGTTTCTGCCGATCGTATTTACACCGACAAGGGCTTCACCGGCACGAACCGGGAAAGGGCCGGCCTTGACCAGGCACTGGCGGCTGTTCGTAGTGGCGATACTTTGGTCGTACCAAAGCTTGATCGACTGGCCCGCTCTGTCCCTGATGCACGGCTTATTGGCGACAGCCTGGCATCCCGTGGCGTGAAGCTTCAACTTGGGAACAGTATTCACGATCCGTCTGATCCAATGGGCAAGTTGTTCTTCAACATCCTTGCGACTTTCGCGGAGTTTGAAGCCGATCTGATCCGGATGCGTACTCGTGAAGGG
>NZ_JACSIQ010000584.1:0-416 GCF_018812105.1 Gluconobacter sp. P1D12_c | reverse complement strand
GAAGAAGAATGAACAGCTTGAAACTTATCTTGGTTTAGTTTTTGATTCTTTGGATTCGCATGGAAATAATCCTGTTCCGTTCATTAAGACTCTCTACACGTTGGATGATATAATGCGTGATTGCGATAGGATTGCGAAGGAGTGGCTTGAGTCATTCCAGGCGACGTGGGAACCTAAGGCGAAGCCTCAAAAGGGTTCTGATCGCTCTATTGCCTAGAGCGACGACCCCGAAGGTCCGGGGTCTAGCATTGGGGTTTCGACCTCCATGCTAAAGGCTAAATCAGTATTAAAAAGATAGCTCAAACTGCTTCGCTTCATGAGCAGATAATTAGCTCAGATTTGCTGTGTCCTGCATCACAGAGCGAGCGCAGAGCGGGAGCCACGTAGTGTGGCCGTAGGCCATCTGTGTGGGATGG
>NZ_JACSIQ010000583.1:0-416 GCF_018812105.1 Gluconobacter sp. P1D12_c | reverse complement strand
CAGACCGGGGAGTATCGCCACCTGCGATGGCACGTACTCGCGCTGATCTGTTCCAGGAAGAGAAAGCGGCTCATATTGTAGACGATATTGGCCAAATGGTCCGTTTGATACCGACAGTYCGGACGAACAGACCCGTCTGCGATTTCTGATCGGCAAAGACATGCTCGACACGCGACCGGATCACCGATTTCCCTGCGTTGGACCGCTGGATGTGGCGGGGCATGGGCTTGAGATGCGGCTTTTTCCTGTGGACCTTTGAGACAAAGCCCTGCTTTTCCATGAAGTCTTCGTTGGCTTTCGAGCGATACGCGGTATCGGCCCAGACGCTTGAGGCGGTATTGGCTTTATCCAGAAGCCCCTCTCTCAATCGCGCGCCATCACTGGCGGCGGCATCTGTTGTCTTCCATTTTCCATTT
>NZ_JACSIQ010000582.1:0-416 GCF_018812105.1 Gluconobacter sp. P1D12_c | reverse complement strand
TTCGGCGATTTCTTCGCGGGTTAGCATGATCTGTCCGGTATGTGGGAACAGGTGGTCGAACAAGAGCGTCCAGACGTCCACGGCCTTCATTGGACGTTTACTGTTCTTCATTAGCCACAAGGTGACAGCACGGTTCTGTGCGGGACGGATCATAACAAMCGGCTCCGTTGTTCCGGGGGCTGGGGKAGTAATGCGTTGAACGGTGACCATGACCCGGCCAAGGGCATCATGGTCAAAATCGGGATTGTCAAAAAACGGCAAAAGGGCTTGGCGAACCTGTTCGGCCTGATCTTCACGAAGCCGATCTTTTGGGGTCTTGAGACGGGTCATGTTCCGCATGTGGGAAACCTCTGTATGAGTGCCGAATAGGTCGCACACTGTGCGACTTTATGGTCGCACGTGGTGCGACCTAATGG
>NZ_JACSIQ010000581.1:0-416 GCF_018812105.1 Gluconobacter sp. P1D12_c | reverse complement strand
GATGGTTTGTATTCGAGTATCGATAATTTAGATTTGGAAAATTGTACGTCTGATGATTTTAAAAGAAGACTCTCAACGATTTGCGAGAAATTTTTTGGATCGTTGTCATGAGTTATCAATTCGCACATTTTGAGATGCTGAGTCGTAAAGTGCTTGTAAAGCCTTCCGACAAGGCAACGAAGTCTAAGAAGTGGAATATTAAAGAGACTATAGATGAGGCTACCCGGAGAAATCCGGATGCCTGTTTGCATGTTGAAAATCCAGGCAAGCCGGTTCTCGTTTTTGGTCAGGATTTAGAAGCTCTTGAGCGTGAGCATGAGCAGGCTTGCGATGGTGCTGTTGATGTTCAGAAGAATGGCAAGAGCAGGAAAATCAGAAGCACTCAAAATACTATGGCGTGCATTGTTCTGTCTTGG
>NZ_JACSIQ010000059.1:0-933 GCF_018812105.1 Gluconobacter sp. P1D12_c | reverse complement strand
GGTTAAGGAAGCGAAGGAATCACGCGGAGAGATTTTTGATGCAGGACCGTCTGAGAATGGGTGTGAGTCATCTTCTCGGATAGGTTTTTATGAGCTTCTTCGTCGCAACAGTGGGAACAAGGTTGATGTGTTTAAACATCTTGAACGCATTGGCAGGGATGAGGCCATAAGGCTTCAATCTGATCGCATTGCTGACAGGCTTGAAGGTMTGGGGATTCMGTCTAGGCGTAAGAAGCAGGATGGCAMCTTTTTCAAGGTGGGTTTGCTGTCTGGATTAGCTAAGCAGATGGATGAACAGTTTAGGCAAATCATGTTCATTCCTGCTGTTGCTGTTGCTGAGCGTCGCCAGTTGAGGAATGAGCTGACCTATTGGATTGATAACATTCTCCCGAATAAGGGGAAGTATCTGCGGTACATGGTTATCACCTGCGGTGAGAACGTCCGCATATATGAT
This sequence comes from Gluconobacter sp. P1D12_c, assembly GCF_018812105.1. Taxonomy (NCBI): domain Bacteria; kingdom Pseudomonadati; phylum Pseudomonadota; class Alphaproteobacteria; order Acetobacterales; family Acetobacteraceae; genus Gluconobacter; species Gluconobacter sp. P1D12_c. Next base: position 479 of record NZ_JACSIQ010000059.1, on the reverse strand, counting down.
GACCTCAAGGCGGAGCATAGGAAATGGACACGCAAGCTCTCTGATTGCTTCCGTTGGCTCAATCAAAAATATGGTTCAAATCTGTATTTCAGGGGGACTGAGTTCACTCATAATGAGGATCATGAAACCCTTAACATGCATATGAATATCCTCTTTGATCTGCCGTATTTGAAGGGGAACGGCTGGCAGGATTTTCTTGCTGATGTTCGTGAGAGGATGTCGTGCATTGTTAAGGATGCGGGAACTCTTGAGTCTGTTGATGAGGTCACAAAATATGTGACTAAGCCTAACGATATTGAGACGATGGAGGATGGCCATCTTGAGTGGTTCTATAATGAGACACTCAATACGCGACTGATACAGAGGTACGGATCGTTTAAGGAGTTCAAGGGGTCTCTTAATGATGAGAGGCTTCGCATCGTTCGAGATCAGTCTGATGGATCTCTGAAGATGATGAAGAAGCGTGTCATCAATGATGC
>NZ_JACSIQ010000580.1:0-417 GCF_018812105.1 Gluconobacter sp. P1D12_c | reverse complement strand
GCTCTCGAACTCATTGAAGTTGTCTCTAAGCGACACCATCAGCAGGTTATCGAAAAACTCCAAAAAATTGGATGCGATGCTCTAACGGGGCGTAATCTGTTTGCGTTGCGTGGTTCGTGGGAGCTTGGCAACAGGGATATCAATGCGGTGGATGATTCCGCAAAAGCATATATGCTTGACACTTACACGATATCTCACATGGGTAGAGGTGGGGGTAGCGTCTTAGAAGATGGGATGCTGTCAAAGGTTCTCGACATAGAGCGTCTACAAGACCCCGTAGAGCTTGATGAGCCTCCTATTGAGGTTCCGGATTCCGAATACTTCGAAGCTAATCAGGACGCCTTTCAGGAGCTTGCAGACTGGTATCTTTGAAGCTCCGCAGGACCGACGACAATGTAATTGTCATAGTCGGACACT
>NZ_JACSIQ010000579.1:0-417 GCF_018812105.1 Gluconobacter sp. P1D12_c | reverse complement strand
GATATCTGCTGACTGCAAGCACCTTGGGCTTATAGCTCGGGATTATTCTGCTGATGAGAATCTGCGTTTTGCGTGTCGTTCGGAACAGGAAGACAGGCGACGCTTCAGGCTTCCTGCTGGTGGTTTAGAATACGTTCGAGAGGTTAAGGATGCGAAGTAATCACGCGGAGAGATTTTTGATGCAGGACCGTCTGTGAATGGGTGTGAGTCATCTTCTCGGATAGGTTTTTATCAGCTTCTTCGTCGCAACAGTGGGAACAAGGTTGATGTGTTTAAACATCTTTAACGCATTGGCAGGGATGAGGCCATAAGGCGTCAATCTGATCGCATTGCTGACAGGCTTGAAGGTCTGGGGATTCCGTCTAGGCGTAAGAAGCAGGATGGCACCTTTTTCCAGGTGGGGTTGCTGTCTGGATT
>NZ_JACSIQ010000578.1:0-417 GCF_018812105.1 Gluconobacter sp. P1D12_c | reverse complement strand
AATCTTAAGGAATTACATGATGAAAATTTAGATGAATTTTTTGAATTTTCTATAGTGCGAGATAATGAAGTGCTTCTAGAGACACTTCGCCTTCCGAGTGATCCTTCACTCTACGAATGGTTTGTCGGTCAGCCAAATGTGCCATTACCGACAAAAAAAGAAGCTTTCTGAATATATCTGAAGAAGGGGTTTCCTTCTTCAGCTTACGACAATTTGCTTGCAAATTGTGTAGTAAGTCCACCTTTTGAAAAAAGGGGGCTGAAACACCATGTCAAAATTCGCCATTCTTCGGGTTCAGAAACTCAAATCGCCCAAGTCCGTCAGGGCGTCCATGAAGCACGCCTACCGAGAGCAGGATACGCCAAACGCTGACGCCACGAGAACGCCAGACAATGACCTGATCGGGCCGCAGAACGT
>NZ_JACSIQ010000577.1:0-418 GCF_018812105.1 Gluconobacter sp. P1D12_c | reverse complement strand
CGGACGAACAGACCCGTCTGCGATTTCTGATCGGCAAAGACATGCTCGACACGCGACCGGATCACCGATTTCCCTGCGTTGGACCGCTGGATGTGGCGGGGCATGGGCTTGAGATGCGGCTTTTTCCTGTGGACCTTTGAGACAAAGCCCTGCTTTTCCATGAAGTCTTCGTTGGCTTTCGAGCGATACGCGGTATCGGCCCAGACGCTTGAGGCGGTATTGGCTTTATCCAGAAGCCCCTCTCTCAATCGCGCGCCATCACTGGCGGCGGCATCTGTTGTCTTCCATTTGCGGATGAACCGATACTTCCGGTCGATGGAGACGTGGGGTTTGTAGCCAAAGAATGGGATAGCGAGATCACTCGACGGCATGGTTCCATCGTCCTGCCGCTTCGCTTTCGTGAACTTCAGCGTCCAGC
>NZ_JACSIQ010000576.1:0-418 GCF_018812105.1 Gluconobacter sp. P1D12_c | reverse complement strand
TAAGGATGCGGGAACTCTTGAGTCTGTTGATGAGGTCACAAAATATGTGACTAAGCCGAACGATATTGAGACGATGGAGGATGGCCATCTTGAGTGGTTCTATAATGAGACACTCAATACGCGACTGATACAGAGGTACGGATCGTTTAGGAGTTCAAGGGGTCTCTTAATGATGAGAGGCTTCGCATCGTTCGAGATCAGTCTGATGGATCTCTGAAGATGATGAAGAAGCGTGTCATCAATGATGCTGAGCTTTTCACGAAGCGTGATGAAGGCGAAGCCACGATAGGTGTCCCTAAATCATTGGATATGTTCGGGCCCGATATTGCTATGGCTCTCTGTGTTGAGCCTTCTCTTGATGGTCGTGTCATCGTTGGTGATGAAATAAAATTCGAGCAGATGGAGAATAAGATTGTTG
>NZ_JACSIQ010000575.1:0-418 GCF_018812105.1 Gluconobacter sp. P1D12_c | reverse complement strand
GGCAGGGATGAGGCCATAAGGCTTCAATCTGATCGCATTGCTGACAGGCTTGAAGGTCTGGGGATTCCGTCTAGGCGTAAGAAGCAGGATGGCACCTTTTTCAAGGTGGGTTTGCTGTCTGGATTAGCTAAGCAGATGGATGAACAGTTTAGGCATATCATGTTCATTCCTGCTGTTGCTGTTGCTGAGCGTCGCCAGTTGAGGAATGAGCTGACCTATTGGATTGATAACATTCTCCCGAATAAGGGGAAGTATCTGCGGTACATGGTTATCACCTGCGGTGAGAACGTCCGCATATATGATGACCTCAAGGCGGAGCATAGGAAATGGACACGCAAGCTCTCTGATTGCTTCCGTTGGCTCAATCAAAAATATGGTTCAAATCTGTATTTCAGGGGGACTGAGTTCACTCATAATG
>NZ_JACSIQ010000574.1:0-418 GCF_018812105.1 Gluconobacter sp. P1D12_c | reverse complement strand
GATGTCTCCTTCATGTGTCCGGAAGGGGATCGTTGGACGGACTGTCCCGGACAAGTGCAACACGTCATGGAATACAGCCGTGTGCTGTGTCTCATAAAGGTGGTACCATATGTTTTGCAGTCATGGGGCCTTATACGTTACACTTTCCCGTATGACACACATAATGATCGGCTATGCCCGCTGCTCGACGGACAAACAGGATCTCGCGGCCCAGCATCAGGAACTGCTCAAACTCGGTGTTTCTGCCGATCGTATTTACACCGACAAGGGCTTCACCGGCACGAACCGGGAAAGGGCCGGCCTTGACCAGGCACTGGCGGCTGTTCGTAGTGGCGATACTTTGGTCGTACCAAAGCTTGATCGACTGGCCCGCTCTGTCCCTGATGCACGGCTTATTGGCGACAGCCTGGCATCCCGT
>NZ_JACSIQ010000573.1:0-419 GCF_018812105.1 Gluconobacter sp. P1D12_c | reverse complement strand
AAATGGACACGCAAGCTCTCTGATTGCTTCCGTTGGCTCAATCAAAAATATGGTTCAAATCTGTATTTCAGGGGGACTGAGTTCACTCATAATGAKGATCATGAAACCCTTAACATGCATATGAATATCCTCTTTGATCTGCCGTATTTGAAGGGGAACGGCTGGCAGGATTTTCTTGCTGATGTTCGTGAGAGGATGTCGTGCATTGTTAAGGATGCGGTAACTCTTGAGTCTGTTGATGAGGTCACAAAATATGTGACTAAGCCGAACGATATTGAGACGATGGAGGATGGCCATCTTGAGTGGTTCTATAATGAGTCTCTCTATACTCGACAGATACATTTGTACGGATCGTTTAAGTTGTTCAAGGGGTCTCTTATTGATGAGAGGCATCGCATGGTTCGAGATCAGTCTGATGG
>NZ_JACSIQ010000572.1:0-419 GCF_018812105.1 Gluconobacter sp. P1D12_c | reverse complement strand
GGGATAGCGAGATCACTCGACGGCATGGTTCCATCGTCCTGCCGCTTCGCTTTCGTGAACTTCAGCGTCCAGCGCGCATGGCGATCCTTGTGCGACAGCTTTGACGGCTTGTCCTGCCAGTCTTCGGGAATACGGCCTGCCCGGAGATCGGCTTTCTCGGCGTTCGTGTTGCGCTGCTTTGGAGCCGCCACCAGCGTTGCATCCAGGATCTGGCCCGACATCGGCAGATAGCCGGCGTGCCGCAGGGTCGCGTCAAAACGGTTGAACAGACCCTCGATCGCTCCCACCTGCGTCAGGCGCTCACGGAACAGCCAGAGTGTTTTGGCATCAGGAACACGATCTGAAAGCCCCAGCCCAAGGAAGCGCATGAACGACAGGCGATCGTTGATCAGATATTCCGTCCGCTCATCAGACAAATT
>NZ_JACSIQ010000571.1:0-419 GCF_018812105.1 Gluconobacter sp. P1D12_c | reverse complement strand
GTTGACAAAAGGTCTATACACTCATCCTGAGATCTGATTCACTGGTTGCTTCAACGCAGACGGTACGGTGGAGCGGGCATGGCACGAGGTGATCTGACGGATCAGGAATGGGCGATAATTGGTCCGCTTCTGCCGCCTGAGCGCGGACGTTGGGCTCGACCAGCTGGAGACAACCGCCTGTTTCTCAATGGTATGCTGCATGTTCTGCGCACAGGCTGTCCGTGGCGGGACATGCATGAGCGCTACGGCAAATGGAACTCGGTCTATGTCCGGTTCCGGCGTTGGGCTGAGCAGGGGGTGTGGGATGCTCTGCTGCAAACCCTGATAGACCTCGACCTGACCGATAACTGGCAGCATATGGTCGACAGTACCGTAGTCCGTGCCCATTCACAGGCTACGGGCGCAAAAGGGGGGCTCAT
>NZ_JACSIQ010000058.1:0-933 GCF_018812105.1 Gluconobacter sp. P1D12_c | reverse complement strand
ACAGATTACGCCCCGTTAGAGCATCGCATCCAATTTTTTGGAGTTTTTCGATAACCTGCTGATGGTGTCGCTTAGAGACAACTTCAATGAGTTCGAGAGCCTTTTTGCCGAGTTCAGTGTCAGGCGTCTGCGTATAATTCTGGACCATAAGACAGGGTTCAGAGACGTTATAGAAAGCATGATGCGGGAGCATCAGCCCAACAATCTTATTCTCCATCTGCTCGAATTTTATTTCATCACCAACGATGACACGACCATCAAGAGAAGGCTCAACACAGAGAGCCATAGCAATATCGGGCCCGAACATATCCAATGATTTAGGGACACCTATCGTGGCTTCGCCTTCATCACGCTTCGTGAAAAGCTCAGCATCATTGATGACACGCTTCTTCATCATCTTCAGAGATCCATCAGACTGATCTCGAACGATGCGAAGCCTCTCATCATTAAGAGACCCCTTGAACTCCTTAAACGATCCGTACCTCTGTATCAGTCGCGTATTGAGTGTCTCATTATAGAACCACTCAAGATGGCCATCCTCCATCGTCTCAATATCGTTCGGCTTAGTCACATATTTTGTGACCTCATCAACAGACTCAAGAGTTCCCGCATCCTTAACAATGCACGACATCCTCTCACGAACATCAGCAAGAAAATCCTGCCAGCCGTTCCCCTTCAAATACGGCAGATCAAAGAGGATATTCATATGCATGTTAAGGGTTTCATGATCCTCATTATGAGTGAACTCAGTCCCCCTGAAATACAGATTTGAACCATATTTTTGATTGAGCCAACGGAAGCAATCAGAGAGCTTGCGTGTCCATTTCCTATGCTCCGCCTTGAGGTCATCATATATGCGGACGTTCTCACCGCAGGTGATAACCATGTACCGCAGATACTTCCCCTTATTCGGGAGAATGTTATCAATCCAAT
>NZ_JACSIQ010000570.1:0-419 GCF_018812105.1 Gluconobacter sp. P1D12_c | reverse complement strand
AGTGCTGGAAACCGCGCTGAACCGGGTGACGGCTCTTGCCAGGAAGGGCGAGTTGTCACAGGTCCGGCTTGATGCACATGGTCTTGTGATTTCGCCTCTGAAAGCAATTACACCCCCTGCTGTGGAAGAGTTGAGGCGGGCGGCTTACGACCGGCTGCCACGCATCAAGATTACTGATCTTCTGCTGGAAGTGGACCGCTGGATCAGCTTCACCGACTGCTTTACCCATCGCCGTTCCAGCCGTGTCGCGGATGACAAAAACGCCCTGCTGACGGTGATCCTGGCGGATGGGATTAATCTTGGTCTGACACGCATGGCCGACACCTGTCAGGGTGCCACCCTGCGCCAGTTGGCGCATCTGCATGACTGGCATATCAGCGAGGCCGGATACGCCGAAGCCCTTGGCCGTATGGTTGCAG
>NZ_JACSIQ010000569.1:0-419 GCF_018812105.1 Gluconobacter sp. P1D12_c | reverse complement strand
CGGAATATCTGATCAACGATCGCCTSTCGTTCATGCGCTTCCTTGGGCTGGGGCTTTCAGATCGTGTTCCTGATGCCAAAACACTCTGGCTGTTCCGTGAGCGCCTGACGCAGGTGGGAGCGATCGAGGGTCTGTTCAACCGTTTTGACGCGACCCTGCGGCACGCCGGCTATCTGCCGATGTCGGGCCAGATCCTGGATGCAACGCTGGTGGCGGCTCCAAAGCAGCGCAACACGAACGCCGAGAAAGCCGATCTCCGGGCAGGCCGTATTCCCGAAGACTGGCAGGACAAGCCGTCAAAGCTGTCGCACAAGGATCGCCATGCGCGCTGGACGCTGAAGTTCACGAAAGCGAAGCGGCAGGACGATGGAACCATGCCGTCGAGTGATCTCGCTATCCCATTCTTTGGCTACAAACCC
>NZ_JACSIQ010000568.1:0-419 GCF_018812105.1 Gluconobacter sp. P1D12_c | reverse complement strand
GATATCATGACTTGTTTGCATGACCATTATATTGACCATTCTTTTCCTGTGAAGGATGTGAAAAGTTATAGAGATTATTTGCGTTGTCTTCCTTCGCATTCTTCTTTGTTTTTGGATTACATAGAAAGCAGGGGATATGGTTTTTTAAGATTCAACGAATATTTGAACGATGACGAGGATGATTTTTGTTACGAGTGTGTTTTTGTTAATGACAATAAAGATGAGATACGCCTTTGGGTTAAAGATTTAGAAGAATGTGACAAGGATGGTTTGTATTCGAGTATCGATAATTTAGATTTGGAAAATTGTACGTCTGATGATTTTAAAAGAAGACTCTCAACGATTTGCGAGAAATTTTTTGGATCGTTGTCATGAGTTATCAATTCGCACATTTTGAGATGCTGAGTCGTAAAGTGCTT
>NZ_JACSIQ010000567.1:0-419 GCF_018812105.1 Gluconobacter sp. P1D12_c | reverse complement strand
GACCTACGGATTCCATCCGAGACCACCAGTCTTGGCGGTCTTGTGTTGAACCATCGCCATCAGTTGTGTTATAATACTGATGTGGGTCGGGTTGTGACGTTCCTGCGTCATGAGCCTTCTCCTAACCTATCGGGCTTCTTCGATGTAATCCGCCAAGATATCCATCGATTTAACCTCGACTCACATTCTACCATAAAAATCAGATTATCAAGAACCATCCCACACAGATGGCCTACGGCCACACTACGTGGCTCCCGCTCTGCGCTCGCTCTGTGATGCAGGACACAGCAAATCTGAGCTAATTATCTGCTCATGAAGCGAAGCAGTTTGAGCTATCTTTTTAATACTGATTTAGCCTTTAGCATGGAGGTCGAAACCCCAATGCTAGACCCCGGACCTTCGGGGTCGTCGCTCTAGGC
>NZ_JACSIQ010000566.1:0-420 GCF_018812105.1 Gluconobacter sp. P1D12_c | reverse complement strand
TCTCGGCGTTCGTGTTGCGCTGCTTTGGAGCCGCCACCAGCGTTGCATCCAGGATCTGGCCCGACATCGGCAGATAGCCGGCGTGCCGCAGGGTCGCGTCAAAACGGTTGAACAGACCCTCGATCGCTCCCACCTGCGTCAGGCGCTCACGGAACAGCCAGAGTGTTTTGGCATCAGGAACACGATCTGAAAGCCCCAGCCCAAGGAAGCGCATGAACGACAGGCGATCGTTGATCAGATATTCCGTCCGCTCATCAGACAAATTGTTCAACGTCTGGATCACCAGGATCTTGAACATCAGCACCGGATCAAATGGCGGTCGCCCGCCTTTGCTTCCATCTGAATAGGCCAGTGCCTTCTCCAGATCAGGACGGAACACTTCAAAATCCACAGTCCGGGAAAATGCTTCGAGCTSRTCAC
>NZ_JACSIQ010000565.1:0-420 GCF_018812105.1 Gluconobacter sp. P1D12_c | reverse complement strand
GCCTTCTGCTTTGCACTATCCCCAGGATGTAAGCTGATCGCCTTCAAATCATCAGGAACGATGAAAGCATGAAGATGAGGAAAAGCCTCATCATCATGCCTGATGACTGTCTTCAACTGGTCCCCATACGTGTCCTGCAACCACTTGACCGACCGAGCTTGCCAACGCTTACAATCGGCATCCATCTCACCTGGCCAAGACAGAACAATGCACGCCATAGTATTTTGAGTGCTTCTGATTTTCCTGCTCTTGCCATTCTTCTGAACATCAACAGCACCATCGCAAGCCTGCTCATGCTCACGCTCAAGAGCTTCTAAATCCTGACCAAAAACGAGAACCGGCTTGCCTGGATTTTCAACATGCAAACAGGCATCCGGATTTCTCCGGGTAGCCTCATCTATAGTCTCTTTAATATTCCAC
>NZ_JACSIQ010000564.1:0-420 GCF_018812105.1 Gluconobacter sp. P1D12_c | reverse complement strand
TCAGGGCGTCTGTGGCTTTGTAGTCCGAGACCTGGCCTCCGGTAAGGACAAAGCCAAGAGGGCATCCCTGATTGTCACATCGGACATGGATCTTGCTCGTAAAGCCGCCGCGTGATCGACCAAAAGCCTCCGAATGAGCCCCCCTTTTGCGCCCGTAGCCTGTGAATGGGCACGGACTACGGTACTGTCGACCATATGCTGCCAGTTATCGGTCAGGTCGAGGTCTATCAGGGTTTGCAGCAGAGCATCCCACACCCCCTGCTCAGCCCAACGCCGGAACCGGACATAGACCGAGTTCCATTTGCCGTAGCGCTCATGCATGTCCCGCCACGGACAGCCTGTGCGCAGAACATGCAGCATACCATTGAGAAACAGGCGGTTGTCTCCAGCTGGTCGAGCCCAACGTCCGCGCTCAGGCGG
>NZ_JACSIQ010000563.1:0-420 GCF_018812105.1 Gluconobacter sp. P1D12_c | reverse complement strand
CGCAGCCCTCGATAACCTTCTCCCGGTATTGGGTCGGAATATCCCTCAGAGCCTTCACAAGAGGCTCCAGACGGCTCTGAAGCTGTTTCAGGCTCTCTCTGTCTTCCTTGGCCCGTTTGGTCGCTGTGCGGGCAACTGTGGCGCTCTGAACGGCAGGTTCATAATGCTGCTGAACGGTCTGACTGATGCGTTTTGCCACCTGCTCAGGGTCTTCCACAACACGGGTAAAAATCCCCTTCTTGAGCACCTGCGGTTCTAGGTCAGCAGGGGTCAGGTTTTTGTGCTCGGGTGCGTCCCGTTCTAGCGCCCCGTAGTAGGTTTTCAGCTTGGTGTGGGTGGCCTTGCTTCCTTCGATGCCGCGTTCCAGTCCGACAGGGCGTCCCACAACTCGCGCAAAGTCGGTCTGCATCTCGTTCAGGG
>NZ_JACSIQ010000562.1:0-421 GCF_018812105.1 Gluconobacter sp. P1D12_c | reverse complement strand
TCCAGATACGGGACGAGCCATTGCTCAAGATCCGCTTGCCAGTCTTCTTCCAATACCAGCCTCCGTCAAAGCTGGCTCCCCATGAATCACGCAATCAGCAACATGGGAATCCTAAAAATCTTACTTCTGCCAAAGTAGTGCTAGATAAGTCTCTGCCCGGCGACGCAGCCAGACAGTCAGAACGAAGCATACCGTCGACAGCAACACACCCCACCAAAGTGAACGCATAGAAAACAGAGCTAGAAAGGCCAGAGGGCCGGTTCCGATCTAATCGATGGCGTAATTCATGGGGAGCCAGCTTTGACGGAGGCTGGCATTGGAAGAAGATTGGCAAGCGGATCTTGAGTGCTGGCTCGCCCCGTATCTGGAAGGTCTGGGCAACAAGACGCGGCGTCGCATTTGTCCGGCCTATATCGCCAGG
>NZ_JACSIQ010000561.1:0-421 GCF_018812105.1 Gluconobacter sp. P1D12_c | reverse complement strand
AATTATAGGCTGCCATGAAGTCGTTGAGGTGTGTCCTYAAYTGCTCATGACTGTCGTAATGGAAGCGTTTGACGGTTGCTTCCTTGATTGTCCGGTTCATCCGCTCAACCTGACCGTTCGTCCAGGGATGATTGGGTTTCGTCAGACGATGTTCGATCCCGTGGGCTTCGCAGATCATGTCGAAGCGCATGGGACGCGACCAGGCCGTATTGCGATTACGGGGTTGGTCAGCGAACTGGATCCCATTGTCGGTCAGGATGGTGTGGATCCGGTAAGGGATGATGCTCAGGAGATGTTCGAGGAATTCCCAGGCTGTCTTCCGATCGGCTTTCCCGACGAGTTGTGTGACAGCGAATTTGCTTGTCCGGTCGATAGCAACGAAGAGGTGCTGCTTGCCCTCAGCGGTCTGGACTTCGGCAAT
>NZ_JACSIQ010000057.1:0-939 GCF_018812105.1 Gluconobacter sp. P1D12_c | reverse complement strand
GCCAGAAGGCTTCCCGACCTTATCCCAATAACTGTCCTGCCAATCTCTAAACGATTGCTTATAGGCTTCATTTTGTTCCTTTGGAGATAACCCATCCGCCTTGGCCTTCTGCTTTGCACTATCCCCAGGATGTAAGCTGATCGCCTTCAAATCATCAGGAACGATGAAAGCATGAAGATGAGGAAAAGCCTCATCATCATGCCTGATGACTGTCTTCAACTGGTCCCCATACGTGTCCTGCAACCACTTGACCGACCGAGCTTGCCAACGCTTACAATCGGCATCCATCTCACCTGGCCAAGACAGAACAATGCACGCCATAGTATTTTGAGTGCTTCTGATTTTCCTGCTCTTGCCATTCTTCTGAACATCAACAGCACCATCGCAAGCCTGCTCATGCTCACGCTCAAGAGCTTCTAAATCCTGACCAAAAACGAGAACCGGCTTGCCTGGATTTTCAACATGCAAACAGGCATCCGGATTTCTCCGGGTAGCCTCATCTATAGTCTCTTTAATATTCCACTTCTTAGACTTCGTTGCCTTGTCGGAAGGCTTTACAAGCACTTTACGACTCAGCATCTCAAAATGTGCGAATTGATAACTCATGACAACGATCCAAAAAATTTCTCGCAAATCGTTGAGAGTCTTCTTTTAAAATCATCAGACGTACAATTTTCCAAATCTAAATTATCGATACTCGAATACAAACCATCCTTGTCACATTCTTCTAAATCTTTAACCCAAAGGCGTATCTCATCTTTATTGTCATTAACAAAAACACACTCGTAACAAAAATCATCCTCGTCATCGTTCAAATATTCGTTGAATCTTAAAAAACCATATCCCCTGCTTTCTATGTAATCCAAAAACAAAGAAGAATGCGAAGGAAGACAACGCAAATAATCTCTATAACTTTTCACATCCTTCACAGGAAAAGAA
>NZ_JACSIQ010000560.1:0-421 GCF_018812105.1 Gluconobacter sp. P1D12_c | reverse complement strand
GTATTTGCTCAGGAAGAAGGAGCGAATGGGACGGTCAGCGGCCCCGACCTCGGCTATTCTCCCGCGAGCGATTCCGGCCAATTTCTCTGGCTCGTTCCCGTTGAGCCTCAACCGCCTGATCTTGGAGTTTCTGGCGTAGCTGTTGGGCCAGTTTCACGCAGCCCTCGATAACCTTCTCCCGGTATTGGGTCGGAATATCCCTCAGAGCCTTCACAAGAGGCTCCAGACGGCTCTGAAGCTGTTTCAGGCTCTCTCTGTCTTCCTTGGCCCGTTTGGTCGCTGTGCGGGCAACTGTGGCGCTCTGAACGGCAGGTTCATAATGCTGCTGAACGGTCTGACTGATGCGTTTTGCCACCTGCTCAGGGTCTTCCACAACACGGGTAAAAATCCCCTTCTTGAGCACCTGCGGTTCTAGGTCAGC
>NZ_JACSIQ010000559.1:0-421 GCF_018812105.1 Gluconobacter sp. P1D12_c | reverse complement strand
TCGCTTTCGAGCGATAAGCTGTATCAGCCCAAACGCTTGAGGCCGTATTGGTTTTATCTAACAGCCCCTCTCTCAATCGCGCACCATCACTGGCGGCGGCATCCGTCGTCTTCCATTTTCGGATGAACCGAAACTTCCGGTCGATGGAGACGTGGGATTTGTAGCCAAAGAACGGGATGGCGAGATCGCTCGACGGTATGGTTCCATCGTCCTGCCGCTTCGCCTTCGTGAACTTAAGTGTCCATCGTGCATGACGATCCTTATGCGACATCTTTGCGGGCTTGTCCTGCCAGTCTTCTGGAATACGTCCTGCCCGGAGATCCGCTTTCTCAGCCTTCGTATTGCGCTGCTTTGGAGCAGCCACCAGTGTTGCATCCAGGATCTGGCCGGACATCGGGAGATAACCGGCGTTCCGCAGGGT
>NZ_JACSIQ010000558.1:0-421 GCF_018812105.1 Gluconobacter sp. P1D12_c | reverse complement strand
GCTCGAAGCRYTTTCCCGGAYTGTGGATTTTGAAGTGTTCCGCCCTGATCTGGAGCAGGCTTTGGCCTATTCAGATGGGAGTAAGGGCGGGCGACCGCCATTTAATCCGGTAGTGATGTTCAAAATCCTGGTGATCCAGACGTTGAACAATTTGTCTGATGAGCGGACGGAATATCTGATCAACGATCGCCTGTCGTTCATGMGCTTCCTTGGGCTGGGGCTTTCAGATCGTGTTCCTGATGCCAAAACACTCTGGCTGTTCCGTGAGCGCCTGACGCAGGTGGGAGCGATCGAGGGTCTGTTCAACCGTTTTGACGCGACCCTGCGGCACGCCGGCTATCTGCCGATGTCGGGCCAGATCCTGGATGCAACGCTGGTGGCGGCTCCAAAGCAGCGCAACACGAACGCCGAGAAAGCCGAT
>NZ_JACSIQ010000557.1:0-422 GCF_018812105.1 Gluconobacter sp. P1D12_c | reverse complement strand
CTATTCGTTATATGTTTGGGAATGGGGTCGAGGTTTATTGCGGTTGGGAAAAGCCTTACGATATCATGACTTGTTTGCATGACCATTATATTGACCATTCTTTTCCTGTGAAGGATGTGAAAAGTTATAGAGATTATTTGCGTTGTCTTMCTTCGCATTCTTCTTTGTTTTTGGATTACATAGAAAGCAGGGGATATGGTTTTTTAAGATTCAACGAATATTTGAACGATGACGAGGATGATTTTTGTTACGAGTGTGTTTTTGTTAATGACAATAAAGATGAGATACGCCTTTGGGTTAAAGATTTAGAAGAATGTGACAAGGATGGTTTGTATTCGAGTATCGATAATTTAGATTTGGAAAATTGTACGTCTGATGATTTTAAAAGAAGACTCTCAACGATTTGCGAGAAATTTTTTGGA
>NZ_JACSIQ010000556.1:0-422 GCF_018812105.1 Gluconobacter sp. P1D12_c | reverse complement strand
ATATCCATAACAATCTCCGACCCTCAGTTTGTGGGGTACTGGAAACTTATTGTAGCAGATAGAAATCAATATTTGACTTGTCATAGTGTCCGACTATGACAATTACATTGTCGTCGGTCCTGCGGAGCTTCAAAGATACCAGTCTGCAAGCTCCTGAAAGGCGTCCTGATTAGCTTCGAAGTATTCGGAATCCGGAACCTCAATAGGAGGCTCATCAAGCTCTACGGGGTCTTGTAGACGCTCTATGTCGAGAACCTTTGACAGCATCCCATCTTCTAAGACGCTACCCCCACCTCTACCCATGTGAGATATCGTGTAAGTGTCAAGCATATATGCTTTTGCGGAATCATCCACCGCATTGATATCCCTGTTGCCAAGCTCCCACGAACCACGCAACGCAAACAGATTACGCCCCGTTAGAG
>NZ_JACSIQ010000555.1:0-422 GCF_018812105.1 Gluconobacter sp. P1D12_c | reverse complement strand
GTCGCCAGTTGAGGAATGAGCTGACCTATTGGATTGATAACATTCTCCCGAATAAGGGGAAGTATCTGCGGTACATGGTTATCACCTGCGGTGAGAACGTCCGCATATATGATGACCTCAAGGCGGAGCATAGGAAATGGACACGCAAGATCTCTGCTTGCTTACGGTGGATCAATCAAAAAAATGGTTCAAATCTGTATTTCAGGGGGACTGAGTTCACTCATAATGAGGATCATGAAAACCTTAACATGCATATGAATATCCTCTTTGATCTGCAGTATTTGAAGGGGAACGGCTGGCAGGATTTTCTTGCTGATGTTCGTTAGAGGATGTCGTGCATTGTTAAGGATGCGGGAACTGTTGAGTATGTTGATGAGTTCACAAAATATGTGACTAAGCCTAACGATAGTGAGACGATGGAG
>NZ_JACSIQ010000554.1:0-422 GCF_018812105.1 Gluconobacter sp. P1D12_c | reverse complement strand
ATCATTATGTGTGTCATACGGGAAAGTGTAACGTATAAGGCCCCATGACTGCAAAACATATGGTACCACCTTTATGAGACACAGCACACGGCTGTATTCCATGACGTGTTGCACTTGTCCGGGACAGTCCGTCCAACGATCCCCTTCCGGACACATGAAGGAGACATCCGATCATGGCGCGGCGCCGTCTTCTGACCCGTGAAGCTCTCGCCCGACATTACGAGCCTTCTGTCGATGATCGCGAGATCACGAGACATTTTACACTCAGCCAGGATGACTTCGATCTGATCGCAACCCGCCGCGGAGAAACCTCCCGATTGGGTTTCACGATGGTCATGCTCTACATGCGCTGGCCGGGACGGGTGCTGGAATCTGGTGAAACACCACCGGCTCCCATTCTGTCATTTGTTGCGCGGCAGCTC
>NZ_JACSIQ010000553.1:0-423 GCF_018812105.1 Gluconobacter sp. P1D12_c | reverse complement strand
GCTCGAGGCCGTATTGGCTTTATCCAGCAGCCCCTCTCTCAATCGCGCGCCATCACTGGCGGCGGCATCTGTCGTCTTCCATTCGCGGATGAACCGGAACTTCCGGTCGATGGAGACATGGGACTTGTAGTCAAAGAATGGGATAGCCAGATCGCTGGATGGCATGGTTCCATCGTCTTGCCGCTTCGCCTTCGTGAACTTCAGTGTACAGCGGGTGTTCCTGTCCTTGTGGGACAATCTGGATGGCTTATCCTGCCAGTCTTCAGGAATACGCCCTGCCCGGAGGTCGGCTTTCTCAGCATTCGTATTGCGCTGCTTTGGAGCGGCTACCAATGTTGCATCCAGGATCTGGCCTGACATCGGCAGATAACCGGCGTTCCGCAGGGTCGCKTCAAACCGGTTAAACAGCCCATCGATCGCACC
>NZ_JACSIQ010000552.1:0-423 GCF_018812105.1 Gluconobacter sp. P1D12_c | reverse complement strand
TTCTCCATCTGCTCGAATTTTATTTCATCACCAACGATGACACGACCATCAAGAGAAGGCTCAACACAGAGAGCCATAGCAATATCGGGCCCGAACATATCCAATGATTTAGGGACACCTATCGTGGCTTCGCCTTCATCACGCTTCGTGAAAAGCTCAGCATCATTGATGACACGCTTCTTCATCATCTTCAGAGATCCATCAGACTGATCTCGAACGATGCGAAGCCTCTCATCATTAAGAGACCCCTTGAACTCCTTAAACGATCCGTACCTCTGTATCAGTCGCGTATTGAGTGTCTCATTATAGAACCACTCAAGATGGCCATCCTCCATCGTCTCAATATCGTTCGGCTTAGTCACATATTTTGTGACCTCATCAACAGACTCAAGAGTTCCCGCATCCTTAACAATGCACGACATC
>NZ_JACSIQ010000551.1:0-424 GCF_018812105.1 Gluconobacter sp. P1D12_c | reverse complement strand
ATCATATGACTGAGCTTTGATGACCCTTTGGGCCTCTAATTTCGTATATGAACGACCTACGGATTCCATCCGAGACCACCAGTCTTGGCGGTCTTGTGTTGAACCATCGCCATCAGTTGTGTTATAATACTGATGTGGGTCGGGTTGTGACGTTCCTGCGTCATGAGCCTTCTCCTAACCTATCGGGCTTCTTCGATGTAATCCGCCAAGATATCCATCGATTTAACCTCGACTCACATTCTACCATAAAAATCAGATTATCAAGAACCATCCCACACAGATGGCCTACGGCCACACTACGTGGCTCCCGCTCTGCGCTCGCTCTGTGATGCAGGACACAGCAAATCTGAGCTAATTATCTGCTCATGAAGCGAAGCAGTTTGAGCTATCTTTTTAATACTGATTTAGCCTTTAGCATGGAGGT
>NZ_JACSIQ010000056.1:0-1038 GCF_018812105.1 Gluconobacter sp. P1D12_c | reverse complement strand
AAGGAAGACACCGCAAATAATCTCTATAACTTTTCACATCCTTCACAGGAAAAGAATGGTCAATATAATGGTCATGCAAACAAGTCATGATATCGTAAGGCTTTTCCCAACCGCAATAAACCTCGACCCCATTCCCAAACATATAACGAATAGCCTTGGTCTCATAACGTGCCTTCAATCGCACAGCCTTTATATTGAACAGATTTTCAAGCCTCTGTACTTCTCTCTCTATTTCTCTATATTTTTCCTTCTTTACCATATCCATAACAATCTCCGACCCTCAGTTTGTGGGGTACTGGAAACTTATTGTAGCAGATAGAAATCAATATTTGACTTGTCATAGTGTCCGACTATGACAATTACATTGTCGTCGGTCCTGCGGAGCTTCAAAGATACCAGTCTGCAAGCTCCTGAAAGGCGTCCTGATTAGCTTCGAAGTATTCGGAATCCGGAACCTCAATAGGAGGCTCATCAAGCTCTACGGGGTCTTGTAGACGCTCTATGTCGAGAACCTTTGACAGCATCCCATCTTCTAAGACGCTACCCCCACCTCTACCCATGTGAGATATCGTGTAAGTGTCAAGCATATATGCTTTTGCGGAATCATCCACCGCATTGATATCCCTGTTGCCAAGCTCCCACGAACCACGCAACGCAAACAGATTACGCCCCGTTAGAGCATCGCATCCAATTTTTTGGAGTTTTTCGATAACCTGCTGATKGTGTCGCTTAGAGACAACTTCAATKAKTTCGAGAGCCTTTTTGCCGAGTTCAGTGTCAGGCGTCTGCGTATAATTCTGGACCATAAGACAGGGTTCAGAGACGTTATAGAAAGCATGATGCGGGAGCATCAGCCCAACAATCTTATTCTCCATCTGCTCGAATTTTATTTCATCACCAACGATGACACGACCATCAAGAGAAGGCTCAACACAGAGAGCCATAGCAATATCGGGCCCGAACATATCCAATGATTTAGGGACACCTATCGTGGCTTCGCCTTCATCACGCTTCGTGAAAAGCTCAGCATCATTGATG
>NZ_JACSIQ010000550.1:0-424 GCF_018812105.1 Gluconobacter sp. P1D12_c | reverse complement strand
CATCTGCATGACTGGCATATCAGCGAGGCCGGATACGCCGAAGCCCTTGGCCGTATGGTTGCAGCCCATCGTGGGCTGCCCCTGGCGTCACTCTGGGGAGACGGCACATCGTCCTCAAGTGATGGTCAATTGTTTCATGCAGGTGGCAGAGGCGCTGCGATCAGCGATATCAATGCGCGCAATGGCAGTGAACCGGGCGTCAGTTTCTACACCCACATCTCCGATCAGTATGATCCGTTTTCGACCCGGGTGATTGCGGCGACGGCCGGTGAAGCACCCTATGTTCTGGATGGGCTGCTGTATCATGCCAACGGGCTTTCCATTGAAGAGCATTATACCGACACGGGTGGGGCATCGGATCATGTTTTCGGGCTGATGCCCTTCTTTGGTTATCGAATTGCGCCCAGGATACGGGATCTGAAAG
>NZ_JACSIQ010000549.1:0-424 GCF_018812105.1 Gluconobacter sp. P1D12_c | reverse complement strand
ACCTTGGAGACCAAGCCCTGCTTTTCCATGAAGTCTTCGTTGGCTTTTGAGCGATAGGCCGTGTCGGCCCAGACACTTGAGGCCGTATTCCCGAAGACTGGCAGGACAAGCCGTCAAAGCTGTCGCACAAGGATCGCCATGCGCGCTGGACGCTGAAGTTCACGAAAGCGAAGCGGCAGGACGATGGAACCATGCCGTCGAGTGATCTCGCTATCCCATTCTTTGGCTACAAACCCCACGTCTCCATCGACCGGAAGTATCGGTTCATCCGCAAATGGAAGACAACAGATGCCGCCGCCAGTGATGGCGCGCGATTGAGAGAGGGGCTTCTGGATAAAGCCAATACCGCCTCAAGCGTCTGGGCCGATACCGCGTATCGCTCCAATACCGCCTCAAGCGTCTGGGCCGATACCGCGTATCGCTC
>NZ_JACSIQ010000548.1:0-424 GCF_018812105.1 Gluconobacter sp. P1D12_c | reverse complement strand
CTTCTTTGGTTATCGATTTGCGCCCAGGATACGGGATCTGAAAGAGCGGAAACTTCACCTGTTTCCAGATCAAAGCCCCGGTGATCTCCTGAGTGGAATGGCCGGTGACCCGATCAATACCGATCATGTTGCGGCCCACTGGGACGACCTGCTGCGTCTGGTCACATCCATTCGGAGTGGAACCGTGACGGCCTCGGCCATGCTGCGGAAGCTCGGATCTTATCCCCGTCAGAATGGTCTGGCTGTGGCCTTGCGTGAAGTTGGCCGGATCGAGCGGTCGGTTTTCATGCTCGACTGGATACAGGATCTGGATTTGCGCAGGCGAACCCAGGCAGGGCTCAACAAGGGAGAAGCCCGGAATGCGCTGGCTCGGGCGCTCTTCTTCAACCAGCTTGGTGAACTGCGGGATCGGCGTTTTGAAAAT
>NZ_JACSIQ010000547.1:0-425 GCF_018812105.1 Gluconobacter sp. P1D12_c | reverse complement strand
TACCATATCCATAACAATCTCCGACCCTCAGTTTGTGGGGTACTGGAAACTTATTGTAGCAGATAGAAATCAATATTTGACTTGTCATAGTGTCCGACTATGACAATTACATTGTCGTCGGTCCTGCGGAGCTTCAAAGATACCAGTCTGCAAGCTCCTGAAAGGCGTCCTGATTAGCTTCGAAGTATTCGGAATCCGGAACCTCAATAGGAGGCTCATCAAGCTCTACGGGGTCTTGTAGACGCTCTATGTCGAGAACCTTTGACAGCATCCCATCTTCTAAGACGCTACCCCCACCTCTACCCATGTGAGATATCGTGTAAGTGTCAAGCATATATGCTTTTGCGGAATCATCCACCGCATTGATATCCCTGTTGCCAAGCTCCCACGAACCACGCAACGCAAACAGATTACGCCCCGTTAGA
>NZ_JACSIQ010000546.1:0-425 GCF_018812105.1 Gluconobacter sp. P1D12_c | reverse complement strand
CGTAAGCTGAAGAAGGAAACCCCTTCTTCAGATATATTCAGAAAGCTTCTTTTTTTGTCGGTAATGGCACATTTGGCTGACCGACAAACCATTCGTAGAGTGAAGGATCACTCGGAAGGCGAAGTGTCTCTAGAAGCACTTCATTATCTCGCACTATAGAAAATTCAAAAAATTCATCTAAATTTTCATCATGTAATTCCTTAAGATTTTTCCAAATTTTCATAGTTTCTAAGTCGTTTGAATGAGAAATTATAAATGTATTTTGGCATGCAATATGGAATCGTTCGTTAGTTTTCATAATTTTCCTCCTTCTATAACTTCAAGATTAAATCCCGGCTTTGGTATTGTAGAAAGTTCTTCTTGTGTAGCACGACTACCTACTTCAGCAACGTGGCGGTTCATGTAGTAGCGGACAAGACCCGGCC
>NZ_JACSIQ010000545.1:0-425 GCF_018812105.1 Gluconobacter sp. P1D12_c | reverse complement strand
TCGCAATCCTATAGCAATCACGCATTAAATCATCCAACTAGTAGACAGTCTTAATGAACGGAACAGGATTAATTCCATGCGAATCCAAAGAATCAAAAACTAAACCAAGATAAGTTTCAAGCTGTTCATTATTCTACTGTAAATCTCTGAACGGCTTCCCCTTATCAAAACGTTTTTCGCGTTCGCTTTTCAATTCGTTCAATAGTGATTCTTCCCCTTATCAAAACGTTTTTCGCGTTCGCTTTTCAATTCGTTCAATAGTGATTTTCGTGATTAATTACTATTGTGAATTTTTGTTTTTAGTGATGAATTACTCGCTTTCAACTTCTCATTATGATTCTTCAATAAATGAATTTCATTTTCACGAGACTTCGCACCATCATCAAAACGACTTTTCGTGAATGACTCAGAAACCTGAACACCAC
>NZ_JACSIQ010000544.1:0-425 GCF_018812105.1 Gluconobacter sp. P1D12_c | reverse complement strand
ATATCCCTGTTGCCAAGCTCCCACGAACCACGCAACGCAAACAGATTACGCCCCGTTAGAGCATCGCATCCAATTTTTTGGAGTTTTTCGATAACCTGCTGATGGTGTCGCTTAGAGACAACTTCAATGAGTTCGAGAGCCTTTTTGCCGAGTTCAGTGTCAGGCGTCTGCGTATAATTCTGGACCATAAGACAGGGTTCAGAGACGTTATAGAAAGCATGATGCGGGAGCATCAGCCCAACAATCTTATTCTCCATCTGCTCGAATTTTATTTCATCACCAACGATGACACGACCATCAAGAGAAGGCTCAACACAGAGAGCCATAGCAATATCGGGCCCGAACATATCCAATGATTTAGGGACACCTATCGTGGCTTCGCCTTCATCACGCTTCGTGAAAAGCTCAGCATCATTGATGACACG
>NZ_JACSIQ010000543.1:0-425 GCF_018812105.1 Gluconobacter sp. P1D12_c | reverse complement strand
AGGGCGGGCGACCGCCATTTAATCCGGTAGTGATGTTCAAAATCCTGGTGATCCAGACGTTGAACAATTTGTCTGATGAGCGGACGGAATATCTGATCAACGATCGCCTGTCGTTCATGCGCTTCCTTGGGCTGGGGCTTTCAGATCGTGTTCCTGATGCCAAAACACTCTGGCTGTTCCGTGAGCGCCTGACGCAGGTGGGAGCGATCGAGGGTCTGTTCAACCGTTTTGACGCGACCCTGCGGCACGCCGGCTATCTGCCGATGTCGGGCCAGATCCTGGATGCAACGCTGGTGGCGGCTCCAAAGCAGCGCAACACGAACGCCGAGAAAGCCGATCTCCGGGCAGGCCGTATTCCCGAAGACTGGCAGGACAAGCCGTCAAAGCTGTCGCACAAGGATCGCCATGCGCGCTGGACGCTGAAG
>NZ_JACSIQ010000542.1:0-425 GCF_018812105.1 Gluconobacter sp. P1D12_c | reverse complement strand
CATCATCATGCCTGATGACTGTCTTCAACTGGTCCCCATACGTGTCCTGCAACCACTTGACCGACCGAGCTTGCCAACGCTTACAATCGGCATCCATCTCACCTGGCCAAGACAGAACAATGCACGCCATAGTATTTTGAGTGCTTCTGATTTTCCTGCTCTTGCCATTCTTCTGAACATCAACAGCACCATCGCAAGCCTGCTCATGCTCACGCTCAAGAGCTTCTAAATCCTGACCAAAAACGAGAACCGGCTTGCCTGGATTTTCAACATGCAAACAGGCATCCGGATTTCTCCGGGTAGCCTCATCTATAGTCTCTTTAATATTCCACTTCTTAGACTTCGTTGCCTTGTCGGAAGGCTTTACAAGCACTTTACGACTCAGCATCTCAAAATGTGCGAATTGATAACTCATGACAACGATC
>NZ_JACSIQ010000541.1:0-425 GCF_018812105.1 Gluconobacter sp. P1D12_c | reverse complement strand
GGATTAATCTTGGTCTGACACGCATGGCCGACACCTGTCAGGGTGCCACCCTGCGCCAGTTGGCGCATCTGCATGACTGGCATATCAGCGAGGCCGGATACGCCGAAGCCCTTGGCCGTATGGTTGCAGCCCATCGTGGGCTGCCCCTGGCGTCACTCTGGGGAGACGGCACATCGTCCTCAAGTGATGGTCAATTGTTTCATGCAGGTGGCAGAGGCGCTGCGATCAGCGATATCAATGCGCGCAATGGCAGTGAACCGGGCGTCAGTTTCTACACCCACATCTCCGATCAGTATGATCCGTTTTCGACCCGGGTGATTGCGGCGACGGCCGGTGAAGCACCCTATGTTCTGGATGGGCTGCTGTATCATGCCAACGGGCTTTCCATTGAAGAGCATTATACCGACACGGGTGGGGCATCGGAT
>NZ_JACSIQ010000055.1:0-1076 GCF_018812105.1 Gluconobacter sp. P1D12_c | reverse complement strand
AAAGAGACTATAGATGAGGCTACCCGGAGAAATCCGGATGCATGTTTGCATGTTGAAAATCCAGGAAAGGCGGTTCTCGTTTTTGGTCAGGATTTAGAAGATCTTGAGCGTGAGCATGAGCAGGCTTGCGATGGTGCTGTTGATGTTCAGAAGAATGGCAAGAGCAGGAAAATCAGAAGCACTCAAAATACTATGGCGTGCATTGTTCTGTCTTGGCCAGGTGAGATGGATGCCGATTGTAAGCGTTGGCAAGCTCGGTCGGTCAAGTGGTTGCAGGACACGTATGGGGACCAGTTGAAGACAGTCATCAGGCATGATGATGAGGCTTTTCCTCATCTTCATGCTTTCATCGTTCCTGATGATTTGAAGGCGATCAGCTTACATCCTGGGGATAGTGCAAAGCAGAAGGCCAAGGCGGATGGGTTATCTCCAAAGGAACAAAATGAAGCCTATAAGCAATCGTTTAGAGATTGGCAGGACAGTTATTGGGATAAGGTCGGGAAGCCTTCTGGCTTAACTCGTATTGGTCCAGGTCGTAGGCGTTTAACTCGGGACCAGTGGAACCAGGAGAAGCAACAAGCCAAGGCTTTAGCTATTGCTCTGGCTGATGGTCGTGCTGTTGCAAAGCGTGTTGATGCTGCAAAAGCTAAGGCTGAAAAGTTTGAGAAGGCTGGCACGTTGGTTGGTGCTGTTTCTTCTGCTGTTGCTGGTGGTGTTGTTCAGGTTTCTGAGTCATTCACGAAAAGCCGTTTTGATGATGGTGCGAAGTCTCGTGAAAATGAAATTCATTTATTGAAGAATCAAAATGAGAAGTTGAAAGCGAGTAATTCATCACTAAAAACAAAAATTCACAAAAGTAATGAATCACGAAAATCACTATTGAACGAATTGAAAAGCGAACGCGAAAAAAGTTTTGATAAGGGCAAGCCGTTCAGAGATTTACAGAAGAAGAATGAACAGCTTGAAACTTATCTTGGTTTAGTTTTTGATTCTTTGGATTCGCATGGAATTAATCCTGTTCCGTTCATTAAGACTGTCTACACGTTGGATGATTTAATGCGTGATTGCGATAGGAT
>NZ_JACSIQ010000540.1:0-426 GCF_018812105.1 Gluconobacter sp. P1D12_c | reverse complement strand
GATTATTTGCGTTGTCTTCCTTCGCATTCTTCTTTGTTTTTGGATTACATAGAAAGCAGGGGATATGGTTTTTTAAGATTCAACGAATATTTGAACGATGACGAGGATGATTTTTGTTACGAGTGTGTTTTTGTTAATGACAATAAAGATGAGATACGCCTTTGGGTTAAAGATTTAGAAGAATGTGACAAGGATGGTTTGTATTCGAGTATCGATAATTTAGATTTGGAAAATTGTACGTCTGATGATTTTAAAAGAAGACTCTCAACGATTTGCGAGAAATTTTTTGGATCGTTGTCATGAGTTATCAATTCGCACATTTTGAGATGCTGAGTCGTAAAGTGCTTGTAAAGCCTTCCGACAAGGCAACGAAGTCTAAGAAGTGGAATATTAAAGAGACTATAGATGAGGCTACCCGGAGAAATC
>NZ_JACSIQ010000539.1:0-426 GCF_018812105.1 Gluconobacter sp. P1D12_c | reverse complement strand
ATATAATGGTCATGCAAACAAGTCATGATATCGTAATGCTTTTCCCAACCGCAATAAACCTCGACCCCATTCCCAAACATATAACGAATAGCCTAGGTCTCATAACGTGACTTCAATCGCACAGCCTTTATATTGAACAGATTTTCAAGCCTCTGTACTTCTCTCTCTATTTCTCTATATTTTTCCTTCTTTACCATATCCATAACAATCTCCGACCCTCAGTTTGTGGGGTACTGGAAACTTATTGTAGCAGATAGAAATCAATATTTGACTTGTCATAGTGTCCGACTATGACAATTACATTGTCGTCGGTCCTGCGGAGCTTCAAAGATACCAGTCTGCAAGCTCCTGAAAGGCGTCCTGATTAGCTTCGAAGTATTCGGAATCCGGAACCTCAATAGGAGGCTCATCAAGCTCTACGGGGTC
>NZ_JACSIQ010000538.1:0-427 GCF_018812105.1 Gluconobacter sp. P1D12_c | reverse complement strand
GCGGGGCATRGGCTTGAGATGCGGCTTTTTCCTGTGGACCTTTGAGACAAAGCCCTGCTTTTCCATGAAGTCTTCGTTGGCTTTCGAGCGATACGCGGTATCGGCCCAGACGCTTGAGGCGGTATTGGCTTTATCCAGAAGCCCCTCTCTCAATCGCGCGCCATCACTGGCGGCGGCATCTGTTGTCTTCCATTTGCGGATGAACCGATACTTCCGGTCGATGGAGACGTGGGGTTTGTAGCCAAAGAATGGGATAGCGAGATCACTCGACGGCATGGTTCCATCGTCCTGCCGCTTCGCTTTCGTGAACTTCAGCGTCCAGCGCGCATGGCGATCCTTGTGCGACAGCTTTGACGGCTTGTCCTGCCAGTCTTCGGGAATACGGCCTGCCCGGAGATCGGCTTTCTCGGCGTTCGTGTTGCGCTGC
>NZ_JACSIQ010000537.1:0-427 GCF_018812105.1 Gluconobacter sp. P1D12_c | reverse complement strand
ATATTGCATGCCAAAATACATTTATAATTTCTCATTCAAACGACTTAGAAACTATGAAAATTTGGAAAAATCTTAAGGAATTACATGATGAAAATTTAGATGAATTTTTTGAATTTTCTATAGTGCGAGATAATGAAGTGCTTCTAGAGACACTTCGCCTTCCGAGTGATCCTTCACTCTACGAATGGTTTGTCGGTCAGCCAAATGTGCCATTACCGACAAAAAAAGAAGCTTTCTGAATATATCTGAAGAAGGGGTTTCCTTCTTCAGCTTACGACAATTTGCTTGCAAATTGTGTAGTAAGTCCACCTTTTGAAAAAAGGGGGCTGAAACACCATGTCAAAATTCGCCATTCTTCGGGTTCAGAAACTCAAATCGCCCAAGTCCGTCAGGGCGTCCATGAAGCACGCCTACCGAGAGCAGGATA
>NZ_JACSIQ010000536.1:0-427 GCF_018812105.1 Gluconobacter sp. P1D12_c | reverse complement strand
ATGGCACATTTGGCTGACCGACAAACCATTCGTAGAGTGAAGGATCACTCGGAAGGCGAAGTGTCTCTAGAAGCACTTCATTATCTCGCACTATAGAAAATTCAAAAAATTCATCTAAATTTTCATCATGTAATTCCTTAAGATTTTTCCAAATTTTCATAGTTTCTAAGTCGTTTGAATGAGAAATTATAAATGTATTTTGGCATGCAATATGGAATCGTTCGTTAGTTTTCATAATTTTCCTCCTTCTATAACTTCAAGATTAAATCCCGGCTTTGGTATTGTAGAAAGTTCTTCTTGTGTAGCACGACTACCTACTTCAGCAACGTGGCGGTTCATGTAGTAGCGGACAAGACCCGGCCCTCGCATACCGGCTACCTTTTCGCGCTCGGAGAAAATCGCACCGAACTTCACCAGTTCATTCATG
>NZ_JACSIQ010000535.1:0-428 GCF_018812105.1 Gluconobacter sp. P1D12_c | reverse complement strand
AGGAGCTTGCAGACTGGTATCTTTGAAGCTCCGCAGGACCGACGACAATGTAATTGTCATAGTCGGACACTATGACAAGTCAAATATTGATTTCTATCTGCTACAATAAGTTTCCAGTACCCCACAAACTGAGGGTCGGAGATTGTTATGGATATGGTAAAGAAGGAAAAATATAGAGAAATAGAGAGAGAAGTACAGAGGCTTGAAAATCTGTTCAATATAAAGGCTGTGCGATTGAAGGCACGTTATGAGACCAAGGCTATTCGTTATATGTTTGGGAATGGGGTCGAGGTTTATTGCGGTTGGGAAAAGCCTTACGATATCATGACTTGTTTGCATGACCATTATATTGACCATTCTTTTCCTGTGAAGGATGTGAAAAGTTATAGAGATTATTTGCGTTGTCTTCCTTCGCATTCTTCTTTGTT
>NZ_JACSIQ010000534.1:0-428 GCF_018812105.1 Gluconobacter sp. P1D12_c | reverse complement strand
GCAAGAGCAGGAAAATCAGAAGCACTCAAAATACTATGGCGTGCATTGTTCTGTCTTGGCCAGGTGAGATGGATGCCGATTGTAAGCGTTGGCAAGCTCGGTCGGTCAAGTGGTTGCAGGACACGTATGGGGACCAGTTGAAGACAGTCATCAGGCATGATGATGAGGCTTTTCCTCATCTTCATGCTTTCATCGTTCCTGATGATTTGAAGGCGATCAGCTTACATCCTGGGGATAGTGCAAAGCAGAAGGCCAAGGCGGATGGGTTATCTCCAAAGGAACAAAATGAAGCCTATAAGCAATCGTTTAGAGATTGGCAGGACAGTTATTGGGATAAGGTCGGGAAGCCTTCTGGCTTAACTCGTATTGGTCCAGGTCGTAGGCGTTTAACTCGGGACCAGTGGAACCAGGAGAAGCAACAAGCCAAG
>NZ_JACSIQ010000533.1:0-428 GCF_018812105.1 Gluconobacter sp. P1D12_c | reverse complement strand
AGATCCTGGTGATCCAGACGTTGAACAATTTGTCTGATGAGCGGACGGAATATCTGATCAACGATCGCCTGTCGTTCATGCGCTTCCTTGGGCTGGGGCTTTCAGATCGTGTTCCTGATGCCAAAACACTCTGGCTGTTCCGTGAGCGCCTGACGCAGGTGGGAGCGATCGAGGGTCTGTTCAACCGTTTTGACGCGACCCTGCGGCACGCCGGCTATCTGCCGATGTCGGGCCAGATCCTGGATGCAACGCTGGTGGCGGCTCCAAAGCAGCGCAACACGAACGCCGAGAAAGCCGATCTCCGGGCAGGCCGTATTCCCGAAGACTGGCAGGACAAGCCGTCAAAGCTGTCGCACAAGGATCGCCATGCGCGCTGGACGCTGAAGTTCACGAAAGCGAAGCGGCAGGACGATGGAACCATGCCGTCG
>NZ_JACSIQ010000532.1:0-429 GCF_018812105.1 Gluconobacter sp. P1D12_c | reverse complement strand
TTTGAAGGGGAACGGCTGGCAGGATTTTCTTGCTGATGTTCGTGAGAGGATGTCGTGCATTGTTAAGGATGCGGGAACTCTTGAGTCTGTTGATGAGGTCACAAAATATGTGACTAAGCCGAACGATATTGAGACGATGGAGGATGGCCATCTTGAGTGGTTCTATAATGAGACACTCAATACGCGACTGATACAGAGGTACGGATCGTTTAAGGAGTTCAAGGGGTCTCTTAATGATGAGAGGCTTCGCATCGTTCGAGATCAGTCTGATGGATCTCTGAAGATGATGAAGAAGCGTGTCATCAATGATGCTGAGCTTTTCACGAAGCGTGATGAAGGCGAAGCCACGATAGGTGTCCCTAAATCATTGGATATGTTCGGGCCCGATATTGCTATGGCTCTCTGTGTTGAGCCTTCTCTTGATGGTCG
>NZ_JACSIQ010000531.1:0-429 GCF_018812105.1 Gluconobacter sp. P1D12_c | reverse complement strand
CGAGGATGATTTTTGTTACGAGTGTGTTTTTGTTAATGACAATAAAGATGAGATACGCCTTTGGGTTAAAGATTTAGAAGAATGTGACAAGGATGGTTTGTATTCGAGTATCGATAATTTAGATTTGGAAAATTGTACGTCTGATGATTTTAAAAGAAGACTCTCAACGATTTGCGAGAAATTTTTTGGATCGTTGTCATGAGTTATCAATTCGCACATTTTGAGATGCTGAGTCGTAAAGTGCTTGTAAAGCCTTCCGACAAGGCAACGAAGTCTAAGAAGTGGAATATTAAAGAGACTATAGATGAGGCTACCCGGAGAAATCCGGATGCCTGTTTGCATGTTGAAAATCCAGGCAAGCCGGTTCTCGTTTTTTGTCAGGATTTAGAAGCTCTTGAGCGTGAGCATGAGCAGGCTTGCGATGGTGCT
>NZ_JACSIQ010000054.1:0-1149 GCF_018812105.1 Gluconobacter sp. P1D12_c | reverse complement strand
TGCTGTTGCAAAGCGTGTTGATGCTGCAAAAGCTAAGGCTGAAAAGTTTGAGAAGGCTGGCACGTTGGTTGGTGCTGTTTCTTCTGCTGTTGCTGGTGGTGTTGTTCAGGTTTCTGAGTCATTCACGAAAAGCCGTTTTGATGATGGTGCGAAGTCTCGTGAAAATGAAATTCATTTATTGAAGAATCAAAATGAGAAGTTGAAAGCGAGTAATTCATCACTAAAAACAAAAATTCACAAAAGTAATGAATCACGAAAATCACTATTGAACGAATTGAAAAGCGAACGCGAAAAAAGTTTTGATAAGGGCAAGCCGTTCAGAGATTTACAGAAGAAGAATGAACAGCTTGAAACTTATCTTGGTTTAGTTTTTGATTCTTTGGATTCGCATGGAATTAATCCTGTTCCGTTCATTAAGACTGTCTACACGTTGGATGATTTAATGCGTGATTGCGATAGGATTGCGAAGGAGTGGCTTGAGTCATTCCAGGCGACGTGGGAACCTAAGGCGAAGCCTCAAAAGGGTTCTGATCGCTCTATTGCCTAGAGCGACGACCCCGAAGGTCCGGGGTCTAGCATTGGGGTTTCGACCTCCATGCTAAAGGCTAAATCAGTATTAAAAAGATAGCTCAAACTGCTTCGCTTCATGAGCAGATAATTAGCTCAGATTTGCTGTGTCCTGCATCACAGAGCGAGCGCAGAGCGGGAGCCACGTAGTGTGGCCGTAGGCCATCTGTGTGGGATGGTTCTTGATAATCTGATTTTTATGGTAGAATGTGAGTCGAGGTTAAATCGATGGATATCTTGGCGGATTACATCGAAGAAGCCCGATAGGTTAGGAGAAGGCTCATGACGCAGGAACGTCACAACCCGACCCACATCAGTATTATAACACAACTGATGGCGATGGTTCAACACAAGACCGCCAAGACTGGTGGTCTCGGATGGAATCCGTAGGTCGTTCATATACGAAATTAGAGGCCCAAAGGGTCATCAAAGCTCAGTCATATGATGGGGGGTATTATCCTCGTTCATGGCTTGGGCATGTGTTCCATCTGGGGTGGTCTGTTGATGATATCTGCTGGCTGATATCTGCTGACTGCAWGCACCTTGGGCTTATAGCTCGGGATTATTCTGCCGATGAGAATC
>NZ_JACSIQ010000530.1:0-429 GCF_018812105.1 Gluconobacter sp. P1D12_c | reverse complement strand
GCGTCAGTTTCTACACCCACATCTCCGATCAGTATGATCCGTTTTCGACCCGGGTGATTGCGGCGACGGCCGGTGAAGCACCCTATGTTCTGGATGGGCTGCTGTATCATGCCAACGGGCTTTCCATTGAAGAGCATTATACCGACACGGGTGGGGCATCGGATCATGTTTTCGGGCTGATGCCCTTCTTTGGTTATCGATTTGCGCCCAGGATACGGGATCTGAAAGAGCGGAAACTTCACCTGTTTCCAGATCAAAGCCCCGGTGATCTCCTGAGTGGAATGGCCGGTGACCCGATCAATACCGATCATGTTGCGGCCCACTGGGACGACCTGCTGCGTCTGGTCACATCCATTCGGAGTGGAACCGTGCCGGCCTCGGCCATGCTGCGGAAGCTCGGATCTTATCCCCGTCAGAATGGTCTGGCTG
>NZ_JACSIQ010000529.1:0-429 GCF_018812105.1 Gluconobacter sp. P1D12_c | reverse complement strand
CAAGACAGAACAATGCACGCCATAGTATTTTGAGTGCTTCTGATTTTCCTGCTCTTGCCATTCTTCTGAACATCAACAGCACCATCGCAAGCCTGCTCATGCTCACGCTCAAGAGCTTCTAAATCCTGACCAAAAACGAGAACCGGCTTGCCTGGATTTTCAACATGCAAACAGGCATCCGGATTTCTCCGGGTAGCCTCATCTATAGTCTCTTTAATATTCCACTTCTTAGACTTCGTTGCCTTGTCGGAAGGCTTTACAAGCACTTTACGACTCAGCATCTCAAAATGTGCGAATTGATAACTCATGACAACGATCCAAAAAATTTCTCGCAAATCGTTGAGAGTCTTCTTTTAAAATCATCAGACGTACAATTTTCCAAATCTAAATTATCGATACTCGAATACAAACCATCCTTGTCACATTCTT
>NZ_JACSIQ010000528.1:0-430 GCF_018812105.1 Gluconobacter sp. P1D12_c | reverse complement strand
GACCAATACGAGTTAAGCCAGAAGGCTTCCCGACCTTATCCCAATAACTGTCCTGCCAATCTCTAAACGATTGCTTATAGGCTTCATTTTGTTCCTTTGGAGATAACCCATCCGCCTTGGCCTTCTGCTTTGCACTATCCCCAGGATGTAAGCTGATCGCCTTCAAATCATCAGGAACGATGATAGCATGAAGATGAGGAAAACCCTCATCATCATGCCTGATGACTGTCTTCAACTGGTCCCCATACGTGTCCTGCAACCACTTGACCGACCGAGCTTGCCAACGCTTACAATCGGCATCCATCTCACCTGGCCAAGACAGAACAATGCACGCCATAGTATTTTGAGTGCTTCTGATTTTCCTGCTCTTGCCATTCTTCTGAACATCAACAGCACCATCGCAAGCCTGCTCATGCTCACGCTCAAGAGC
>NZ_JACSIQ010000527.1:0-430 GCF_018812105.1 Gluconobacter sp. P1D12_c | reverse complement strand
TGGCTGCGTAACCCGCCCTTGTCACCAGCCGCGCGCAATATCCTGCGATTGCTGGAACGCCTGGAGTGTGTACGATCCCTGAACCTCGACAGCGCTCGCGCCACGACCATACCGCGTGTGGCCTTTGACCGTTTGAGCGAAGAAGCTGCCCGGATTACGCCCCAGCATCTGGCCGAGCTTCGGTCATCCCGTCGTTACGCCATTCTGTGGCAGCCGGGGTCCGACTTGAGGAGGTTCTAACCGACGCGGCCCTCACAATGATGGACAAACTCCTCGGAAGCATGATGCGCCTTGCCGAGCACCGGATCCGTGACAAAGCGATTGTCACCATGCGATCGTTGCAGGCCCAGCTTCGTCTGCTGACAACCTCTTGCCGTCATCTGATTGAGGCCCGTGATCAGGGCGTTGATTCACTGTCTGCCATTACGGG
>NZ_JACSIQ010000526.1:0-430 GCF_018812105.1 Gluconobacter sp. P1D12_c | reverse complement strand
TTCGCTTCATGAGCAGATAATTAGCTCAGATTTGCTGTGTCCTGCATCACAGAGCGAGCGCAGAGCGGGAGCCACGTAGTGTGGCCGTAGGCCATCTGTGTGGGATGGTTCTTGATAATCTGATTTTTATGGTAGAATGTGAGTCGAGGTTAAATCGATGGATATCTTGGCGGATTACATCGAAGAAGCCCGATAGGTTAGGAGAAGGCTCATGACGCAGGAACGTCACAACCCGACCCACATCAGTATTATAACACAACTGATGGCGATGGTTCAACACAAGACCGCCAAGACTGGTGGTCTCGGATGGAATCCGTAGGTCGTTCATATACGAAATTAGAGGCCCAAAGGGTCATCAAAGCTCAGTCATATGATGGGGGGTATTATCCTCGTTCATGGCTTGGGCATGTGTTCCATCTGGGGTGGTCTG
>NZ_JACSIQ010000525.1:0-430 GCF_018812105.1 Gluconobacter sp. P1D12_c | reverse complement strand
GCGTCAGGTTTAAACCTGCTGGTGGCAGCGGTTATCCTATGGAATACGCGCTATCTTCAGTCTGCCATCGCAACGCTCGGCATTTCCGATGACCTGGCGCGGCATATTGCACCCCTCGGCTGGGAGCATATCTCTCTGACAGGGGACTATCGCTGGAATGTCGATGAGCAGCCCGAAGCGGGCGCGTTACGTCCGCTTCGGGTGCCTGCATCCCTGCTTGTCGCTTGAACCCCAATGCTGGCGGTTCTGTAGGTGTTCACCCTAAGCGTACGTAAAATACACTTTCGTGTCGTGACCCCAAATACGCCTCCTGGTCAGCGTTCCGGTTCTCGAACGCGCCAGGTGAGGACGTGACCAGGTATTCGATGCACTGGACGGCGTTCTTGCGGATCTTCTCAGGTAGCGCCTTCTCGAACGCGATCATGCCCTG
>NZ_JACSIQ010000524.1:0-431 GCF_018812105.1 Gluconobacter sp. P1D12_c | reverse complement strand
ATATAATGGTCATGCAAACAAGTCATGATATCGTAAGGCGTTTCCACCACGCAATAAACCTCGACCCCTTTCCCAAACATATCACGAATAGCCTGGGTCTCATAACGTGCCTTCAATCGCACAGCCTTTATATTTAACAGATTTTCAAGCCTCGGTACTTCTCGCTCTATTTCTCTATATTTTTCATTCTTTACGATATCCATAACAATCTCCGACCCTCAGTTTGTGGGGTACTGGAAACTTATTGTAGCAGATAGATATCAATATTTGACTTGTCATAGTGTCCGCCTATGAAAATTACATTGTCGTCGGTCCTGCGGAGCTTCAAAGATACCATTCTGCAAGCTCCTGAAAGGAGTCCTGATTAGATTCGAAGTATTCGGAATCCGGAACCTCAATAGGAGGCTCATCAAGCTCTACGGGGTCTTGTA
>NZ_JACSIQ010000523.1:0-431 GCF_018812105.1 Gluconobacter sp. P1D12_c | reverse complement strand
GACGTACAATTTTCCAAATCTAAATTATCGATACTCGAATACAAACCATCCTTGTCACATTCTTCTAAATCTTTAACCCAAAGGCGTATCTCATCTTTATTGTCATTAACAAAAACACACTCGTAACAAAAATCATCCTCGTCATCGTTCAAATATTCGTTGAATCTTAAAAAACCATATCCCCTGCTTTCTATGTAATCCAAAAACAAAGAAGAATGCGAAGGAAGACAACGCAAATAATCTCTATAACTTTTCACATCCTTCACAGGAAAAGAATKGTCAATATAATGGTCATGCAAACAAGTCATGATATCGTAAGGCTTTTCCCAACCGCAATAAACCTCGACCCCATTCCCAAACATATAACGAATAGCCTTGGTCTCATAACGTGCCTTCAATCGCACAGCCTTTATATTGAACAGATTTTCAAG
>NZ_JACSIQ010000522.1:0-431 GCF_018812105.1 Gluconobacter sp. P1D12_c | reverse complement strand
AAGCAGGGCTTGGTCTCCAAGGTTCATCGCAAAAAGCCGCATCTCAAGCCTATGCCCCGGCATATCCAGAAATCAAATGCTGGAAAGTCGGTCATCCGCTCGCGTGTCGAGCATGTCTTTGCCGATCAGAAGTCACAGACRGGGCTGTTYGTCSGAACYGTSGGYATCACCCGGGCCASCATGAGGATCGGSCTGGCCAATATCGTCTACAATATGMGCCGCTTTCTCTTCCTGGAGCGGATCMGCATCACAGYGTAGCTMTCAAGCGGRTAACAGCCCCCAATCTGCTCAAAACGCAGCTTTTGATCTGCGTTTTGAGCAGATCGGGGACTGCTCTCCCGCTGGATGACTATGCGCTCGCGTTCAATCTTTCGAGGAAGAGGAAGCGGCGCATGTTGTAGACGATATTGGCCAGCCCGATCCTCATGGTG
>NZ_JACSIQ010000521.1:0-431 GCF_018812105.1 Gluconobacter sp. P1D12_c | reverse complement strand
AGGTCTGGGGATTCCGTCTAGGCGTAAGAAGCAGGATGGCACCTTTTTCAAGGTGGGTTTGCTGTCTGGATTAGCTAAGCAGATGGATGAACAGTTTAGGCATATCATGTTCATTCCTGCTGTTGCTGTTGCTGAGCGTCGCCAGTTGAGGAATGAGCTGACCTATTGGATTGATAACATTCTCCCGAATAAGGGGAAGTATCTGCGGTACATGGTTATCACCTGCGGTGAGAACGTCCGCATATATGATGACCTCAAGGCGGAGCATAGGAAATGGACACGCAAGCTCTCTGATTGCTTCCGTTGGCTCAATCAAAAATATGGTTCAAATCTGTATTTCAGGGGGACTGAGTTCACTCATAATGAGGATCATGAAACCCTTAACATGCATATGAATATCCTCTTTGATCTGCCGTATTTGAAGGGGAACG
>NZ_JACSIQ010000053.1:0-1205 GCF_018812105.1 Gluconobacter sp. P1D12_c | reverse complement strand
TCGTTCAGGAGTTTCCCTTGTGTGCTGATGTCTGCCGTTCCGAACAGTGAGCGGGTGAACATCAGCTCCCAATGCAGGGACAGGCTTTTGCGCTTGAGGGGTACAGCATTGAGTTCAGCAGGGTCATCAATCAGGCCGAAATGTCCCTGAGGGGCTAGAAGTTCGACGATCTCTGCCAGGTGCCGATCTGTCTGCGTCGTGGAAAAAACAAAACCGGGGGCGCCCGTAGGAAGGGCAGCAACCTGTGCGGCCAGAGGCTTGCTGTGATCGATCACGTAATCTGCCCCGAGAGATGTGACCCAGTCCTGCGTTTCGGGGCGCGAAGCCGTGGCAATGACCGTGATATCAGTCAGAACCTTGGCCAGCTGGATCGCCATGGAACTGACCCCGCCTCCGCCCCCAATGATCAATATGGACGGCGTCGTTCCCGGGACAGGCCGACGAATGTCCAGGCGATCGAAAAGCATCTCCCAGGCGGTGATTGCTGTCAGCGGTAAGGCGGCGGCTTCGGCCCAGTTCAGGGAGCGGGGTTTGCGACCAACAATCCGTTCATCGACCAGATGAAACTCCGCGTTGGTCCCTGAGAGATTGATCGCCCCCGCATAAAAGACCTCATCGCCGACAGAAAAATCCGTGACGTCCGGTCCGGTGCCGACGACAACGCCTGCGGCATCCCAGCCCAGGACACGCCACTGACCCGCCTCCGGCGTTGCGCTGCGGCGGACTTTTGTATCAACCGGATTGACCGACACGGCCCTGATTTCCACCAGAAGATCCCGGCCCGAAGGAACAGGTTTCGGCAGATCGATGTCCTGAAGGGACGCCGGGTTTTCGATGGGAAGCGGCGTCTGATAACCGATGGCCCGCATGATGTCTGCTCCTCTGTTGAATGAGGAGAAGAGTGAGCACTATGCTGTTTTCAGACAAGAACGCACTTTTAACGCCCATAGTGTCGGAAATGATACCGTTATGACCCGTATCCGCCATCAGTCGCTCGATTGCAGCCCCGGCTGCGCTGTTGAAGCAACGCTTCAGCTCATCGACGGGAAATGGAAAGGCGTGATCCTCTATCATCTGCTTCAGGGGACCTTACGCTTCAACGCCATCCGCAAGCGCCTGCCCAATATCACCCAGAGAATGCTGACGACCCAGCTTCGCGAACTGGAGCGCGACGGGTTTGTCTTACGGACGGTCTACCCGGAAGT
>NZ_JACSIQ010000520.1:0-431 GCF_018812105.1 Gluconobacter sp. P1D12_c | reverse complement strand
GATTTCTATCTGCTACAATAAGTTTCCAGTACCCCACAAACTGAGGGTCGGAGATTGTTATGGATATGGTAAAGAAGGAAAAATATAGAGAAATAGAGAGAGAAGTACAGAGGCTTGAAAATCTGTTCAATATAAAGGCTGTGCGATTGAAGGCACGTTATGAGACCAAGGCTATTCGTTATATGTTTGGGAATGGGGTCGAGGTTTATTGCGGTTGGGAAAAGCCTTACGATATCATGACTTGTTTGCATGACCATTATATTGACCATTCTTTTCCTGTGAAGGATGTGAAAAGTTATAGAGATTATTTGCGTTGTCTTCCTTCGCATTCTTCTTTGTTTTTGGATTACATAGAAAGCAGGGGATATGGTTTTTTAAGATTCAACGAATATTTGAACGATGACGAGGATGATTTTTGTTACGAGTGTGTT
>NZ_JACSIQ010000519.1:0-432 GCF_018812105.1 Gluconobacter sp. P1D12_c | reverse complement strand
TACTGGAAACTTATTGTAGCAGATAGAAATCAATATTTGACTTGTCATAGTGTCCGACTATGACAATTACATTGTCGTCGGTCCTGCGGAGCTTCAAAGATACCAGTCTGCAAGCTCCTGAAAGGCGTCCTGATTAGCTTCGAAGTATTCGGAATCCGGAACCTCAATAGGAGGCTCATCAAGCTCTACGGGGTCTTGTAGACGCTCTATGTCGAGAACCTTTGACAGCATCCCATCTTCTAAGACGCTACCCCCACCTCTACCCATGTGAGATATCGTGTAAGTGTCAAGCATATATGCTTTTGCGGAATCATCCACCGCATTGATATCCCTGTTGCCAAGCTCCCACGAACCACGCAACGCAAACAGATTACGCCCCGTTAGAGCATCGCATCCAATTTTTTGGAGTTTTTCGATAACCTGCTGATGGTG
>NZ_JACSIQ010000518.1:0-432 GCF_018812105.1 Gluconobacter sp. P1D12_c | reverse complement strand
GTTCCCAAGTTGAAGCTTCACGCCACGGGATGCCAGGCTGTCGCCAATAAGCCGTGCATCAGGGACAGAGCGGGCCAGTCGATCAAGCTTTGGTACGACCAAAGTATCGCCACTACGAACAGCCGCCAGTGCCTGGTCAAGGCCGGCCCTTTCCCGGTTCGTGCCGGTGAAGCCCTTGTCGGAGTAAATACGATCCGCAGAAACACCGAGTTTGAGCAGTTCCTCATGCTGGGCCGCGAGATCCTGTTTGTCCGTCGAGCAGCGGGCATAGCCGATCATTATGTGTGTCATACGGGAAAGTGTAACGTATAAGGCCCCATGACTGCAAAACATATGGTACCACCTTTATGAGACACAGCACACGGCTGTATTCCATGACGTGTTGCACTTGTCCGGGACAGTCCGTCCAACGATCCCCTTCCGGACACATGA
>NZ_JACSIQ010000517.1:0-432 GCF_018812105.1 Gluconobacter sp. P1D12_c | reverse complement strand
ATGGCCTACGGCCACACTACGTGGCTCCCGCTCTGCGCTCGCTCTGTGATGCAGGACACAGCAAATCTGAGCTAATTATCTGCTCATGAAGCGAAGCAGTTTGAGCTATCTTTTTAATACTGATTTAGCCTTTAGCATGGAGGTCGAAACCCCAATGCTAGACCCCGGACCTTCGGGGTCGTCGCTCTAGGCAATAGAGCGATCAGAACCCTTTTGAGGCTTCGCCTTAGGTTCCCACGTCGCCTGGAATGACTCAAGCCACTCCTTCGCAATCCTATCGCAATCACGCATTAAATCATCCAACGTGTAGACAGTCTTAATGAACGGAACAGGATTAATTCCATGCGAATCCAAAGAATCAAAAACTAAACCAAGATAAGTTTCAAGCTGTTCATTCTTCTTCTGTAAATCTCTGAACGGCTTGCCCTTATC
>NZ_JACSIQ010000516.1:0-432 GCF_018812105.1 Gluconobacter sp. P1D12_c | reverse complement strand
CTTACGATATCATGACTTGTTTGCATGACCATTATATTGACCATTCTTTTCCTGTGAAGGATGTGAAAAGTTATAGAGATTATTTGCGTTGTCTTCCTTCGCATTCTTCTTTGTTTTTGGATTACATAGAAAGCAGGGGATATGGTTTTTTAAGATTCAACGAATATTTGAACGATGACGAGGATGATTTTTGTTACGAGTGTGTTTTTGTTAATGACAATAAAGATGAGATACGCCTTTGGGTTAAAGATTTAGAAGAATGTGACAAGGATGGTTTGTATTCGAGTATCGATAATTTAGATTTGGAAAATTGTACGTCTGATGATTTTAAAAGAAGACTCTCAACGATTTGCGAGAAATTTTTTGGATCGTTGTCATGAGTTATCAATTCGCACATTTTGAGATGCTGAGTCGTAAAGTGCTTGTAAAGCC
>NZ_JACSIQ010000515.1:0-432 GCF_018812105.1 Gluconobacter sp. P1D12_c | reverse complement strand
AAAATATGGTTCAAATCTGTATTTCAGGGGGACTGAGTTCACTCATAATGAGGATCATGAAACCCTTAACATGCATATGAATATCCTCTTTGATCTGCCGTATTTGAAGGGGAACGGCTGGCAGGATTTTCTTGCTGATGTTCGTGAGAGGATGTCGTGCATTGTTAAGGATGCGGGAACTCTTGAGTCTGTTGATGAGGTCACAAAATATGTGACTAAGCCGAACGATATTGAGACGATGGAGGATGGCCATCTTGAGTGGTTCTATAATGAGACACTCAATACGCGACTGATACAGAGGTACGGATCGTTTAAGGAGTTCAAGGGGTCTCTTAATGATGAGAGGCTTCGCATCGTTCGAGATCAGTCTGATGGATCTCTGAAGATGATGAAGAAGCGTGTCATCAATGATGCTGAGCTTTTCACGAAGCG
>NZ_JACSIQ010000514.1:0-433 GCF_018812105.1 Gluconobacter sp. P1D12_c | reverse complement strand
CTGAATCACAGAGCGAGCGCAGAGCGGGAGCCACGTAGTGTGGCCGTATGCCATCTGTGTGGGATGGTTCTTAATAATCTGATTTTTATGGTAGAATGTGAGTCGAGGTTAAATCGATGGATATCTTGGCGGATTACATCGAAGAAGCCCGAGAGGATAGGAGCAGGCTCATTACGAAGTAAAGTCACAACCCGACCCACATCAGTATTATAACACAACTGATGGCGATGGTTCAACACAAGACCGCCAAGACTGGTGGTCTCGGATGGAATCCGTAGGTCGTTCATATACGAAATTAGAGGCCCAAAGGGTCATCAAAGCTCAGTCATATGATGGGGGGTATTATCCTCGTTCATGGCTTGGGCATGTGTTCCATCTGGGGTGGTCTGTTGATGATATCTGCTGGCGTGGTCTGTTGATGATATCTGCTGGC
>NZ_JACSIQ010000513.1:0-433 GCF_018812105.1 Gluconobacter sp. P1D12_c | reverse complement strand
CGCATGTGGGAAACCTCTGTATGAGTGCCGAATAGGTCGCACACTGTGCGACTTTATGGTCGCACGTGGTGCGACCTAATGGCAAGCCATTTTTGGCGGTTCCCCAAGGGAAAAGGATGATCGGTAAAACCCTAGATATAAATAAGATAAAATCTCTCTCTGTAGTCTCTCTCTTTTTTCGGTGGAAAACTGCGGTTTTTACCCCAAAAGGGGGGGTAATTATGCACGGCATAAACGGGCGACATCCGAGAACCGTGCAAGAGAGTATTTGCTCAGGAAGAAGGAGCGAATGGGACGGTCAGCGGCCCCGACCTCGGCTATTCTCCCGCGAGCGATTCCGGCCAATTTCTCTGGCTCGTTCCCGTTGAGCCTCAACCGCCTGATCTTGGAGTTTCTGGCGTAGCTGTTGGGCCAGTTTCACGCAGCCCTCGAT
>NZ_JACSIQ010000512.1:0-434 GCF_018812105.1 Gluconobacter sp. P1D12_c | reverse complement strand
GATATATTCAGAAAGCTTCTTTTTTTGTCGGTAATGGCACATTTGGCTGACCGACAAACCATTCGTAGAGTGAAGGATCACTCGGAAGGCGAAGTGTCTCTAGAAGCACTTCATTATCTCGCACTATAGAAAATTCAAAAAATTCATCTAAATTTTCATCATGTAATTCCTTAAGATTTTTCCAAATTTTCATAGTTTCTAAGTCGTTTGAATGAGAAATTATAAATGTATTTTGGCATGCAATATGGAATCGTTCGTTAGTTTTCATAATTTTCCTCCTTCTATAACTTCAAGATTAAATCCCGGCTTTGGTATTGTAGAAAGTTCTTCTTGTGTAGCACGACTACCTACTTCAGCAACGTGGCGGTTCATGTAGTAGCGGACAAGACCCGGCCCTCGCATACCGGCTACCTTTTCGCGCTCGGAGAAAATCG
>NZ_JACSIQ010000511.1:0-434 GCF_018812105.1 Gluconobacter sp. P1D12_c | reverse complement strand
CTGAGTCGTAAAGTGCTTGTAAAGCCTTCCGACAAGGCAACGAAGTCTAAGAAGTGGAATATTAAAGAGACTATAGATGAGGCTACCCGGAGAAATCCGGATGCCTGTTTGCATGTTGAAAATCCAGGCAAGCCGGTTCTCGTTTTTGGTCAGGATTTAGAAGCTCTTGAGCGTGAGCATGAGCAGGCTTGCGATGGTGCTGTTGATGTTCAGAAGAATGGCAAGAGCAGGAAAATCAGAAGCACTCAAAATACTATGGCGTGCATTGTTCTGTCTTGGCCAGGTGAGATGGATGCCGATTGTAAGCGTTGGCAAGCTCGGTCGGTCAAGTGGTTGCAGGACACGTATGGGGACCAGTTGAAGACAGTCATCAGGCATGATGATGAGGCTTTTCCTCATCTTCATGCTTTCATCGTTCCTGATGATTTGAAGGC
>NZ_JACSIQ010000052.1:0-1435 GCF_018812105.1 Gluconobacter sp. P1D12_c | reverse complement strand
CTAGCACTACTTTGGCAGAATAGAGTTAGGATGTCTTTTGAGTGTCCATCCGCAATGAGGGCATTGTGTCGGGGGTGAACGAGACATGCGGTCAAGGATGGCCTGGCGCACTGCTGGCAGACTGGGTTGCGGTGGCGGCCCGAAGGCTCTTTTTTTTTCGTCCCGCCTGAGCGAGCCTGCGGGACTGCAAAAAAGCGTAGGCCATCATCGACATCAAGGCATGGCGGTGAAGTCCGCTCCAGGATCGTCCCTCAAAGTGATCCAGGCCCAGCTCTTCCTTGAGTTGCTGATGGGCCTGTTCGCATATCCAGCGCGCTTTGATCGCGCCAGCCAGAACCTTGATTGGCGTGTCGGCTGGTAAGTTCGAGAGATAGTATTTGCGTTCGCCATTCGAGCGATGCTCCCCCACAAGCCAGGCTTCTTCGCCCGGCATATGCTGGGCCCCGGCAGAGCCGATCCTCTGGGGCTCGCCATCCGCGATGCGTACGCGTATGGCTGCGAACCGAGCCGTCAGGCGTCCCTTCGTTCCCTTACGCCAACTGACCTGCCACCACTTCGCCCCTTCGAGCATGGTGTGTGCCGCCACGGATGTGACATCCGGAACGTGTCGCACTCGTGGACGGCCGCGACCGGCAACCGGGAAGATCAGTTGAACATCGTCGGGATAGACCTTCTGGTGTCGTGGAATACCGACAGCCCAGCAAAGACCCCGCGCGGTCAGTGCCTGCCGAAACGGGGCTGACAACCCATAACCGGCATCGGCCAGAACACAGCCGAAACGTACGCCTGCTGCGATGACGCGATCAATTTCCTCAAGCGCGATTTCAGGCTTCGTGCGGTAGCCCTGTAAGGCGCGAGGTACGCCTGCCTTATCCATGCGCGCGACGTCGCCTGTCCAGCTTTCCGGCAGGAACAACCGCAGGCTCAGCATCAGGGGAACTTCACCCGAAGCCAGTGTCACAGAGACCATTGTCTGGCAGTTCGCATTCTTGCCCAGTGCGGTTGCGTATTGGGGCGCAACGCCAACAGAGGCTTTGCCCTTCTTCGGCAATGCGGTGTCATCGATGATCAGCCAGGATCCGTCGCCACCAACCAGGTCATCCGCCTGTTTCCACAAGGTCGCTTCCAGCGGGGCCTGATCCCACAGCCCGGCCCCGATGAAATGATGCAGCCGATCATAGGGGACCGCATCCGAACGCGCGGCCATGGGCTGGATGCTTTTGCGATCTCCTGGCCCAATCAGACCTGCGATATAGGCCGGGCACATTTTACGCCGCGTCTTGTTACCCAGACCTTCCAGATACGGGACGAGCCATTGCTCAAGATCCGCTTGCCAGTCTTCTTCCAATACCAGCCTCCGTCAAAGCTGGCTCCCCATGAATYACGCAATCAGCAACATGGGAATCCTAAAAATCTTACTTCTGCCAAAGTAGTG
>NZ_JACSIQ010000510.1:0-434 GCF_018812105.1 Gluconobacter sp. P1D12_c | reverse complement strand
ATATTGACCATTCTTTTCCTGTGAAGGATGTGAAAAGTTATAGAGATTATTTGCGTTGTCTTCCTTCGCATTCTTCTTTGTTTTTGGATTACATAGAAAGCAGGGGATATGGTTTTTTAAGATTCAACGAATATTTGAACGATGACGAGGATGATTTTTGTTACGAGTGTGTTTTTGTTAATGACAATAAAGATGAGATACGCCTTTGGGTTAAAGATTTAGAAGAATGTGACAAGGATGGTTTGTATTCGAGTATCGATAATTTAGATTTGGAAAATTGTACGTCTGATGATTTTAAAAGAAGACTCTCAACGATTTGCGAGAAATTTTTTGGATCGTTGTCATGAGTTATCAATTCGCACATTTTGAGATGCTGAGTCGTAAAGTGCTTGTAAAGCCTTCCGACAAGGCAACGAAGTCTAAGAAGTGGAATA
>NZ_JACSIQ010000509.1:0-434 GCF_018812105.1 Gluconobacter sp. P1D12_c | reverse complement strand
GTGTCTCATAAAGGTGGTACCATATGTTTTGCAGTCATGGGGCCTTATACGTTACACTTTCCCGTATGACACACATAATGATCGGCTATGCCCGCTGCTCGACGGACAAACAGGATCTCGCGGCCCAGCATCAGGAACTGCTCAAACTCGGTGTTTCTGCCGATCGTATTTACACCGACAAGGGCTTCACCGGCACGAACCGGGAAAGGGCCGGCCTTGACCAGGCACTGGCGGCTGTTCGTAGTGGCGATACTTTGGTCGTACCAAAGCTTGATCGACTGGCCCGCTCTGTCCCTGATGCACGGCTTATTGGCGACAGCCTGGCATCCCGTGGCGTGAAGCTTCAACTTGGGAACAGTATTCACGATCCGTCTGATCCAATGGGCAAGTTGTTCTTCAACATCCTTGCGACTTTCGCGGAGTTTGAAGCCGAT
>NZ_JACSIQ010000508.1:0-434 GCF_018812105.1 Gluconobacter sp. P1D12_c | reverse complement strand
ATCTGTCCGGTATGTGGGAACAGGTGGTCGAACAAGAGCGTCCAGACGTCCACGGCCTTCATTGGACGTTTACTGTTCTTCATTAGCCACAAGGTGACAGCACGGTTCTGTGCGGGACGGATCATAACAAACGGCTCCGTTGTTCCGGGGGCTGGGGTAGTAATGCGTTGAACGGTGACCATGACCCGGCCAAGGGCATCATGGTCAAAATCGGGATTGTCAAAAAACGGCAAAAGGGCTTGGCGAACCTGTTCGGCCTGATCTTCACGAAGCCGATCTTTTGGGGTCTTGAGACGGGTCATGTTCCGCATGTGGGAAACCTCTGTATGAGTGCCGAATAGGTCGCACACTGTGCGACTTTATGGTCGCACGTGGTGCGACCTAATGGCAAGCCATTTTTGGCGGTTCCCCAAGGGAAAAGGATGATCGGTAAA
>NZ_JACSIQ010000507.1:0-434 GCF_018812105.1 Gluconobacter sp. P1D12_c | reverse complement strand
CTGAAAACCTACTACGGGGCGCTAGAACGGGACGCACCCGAGCACAAAAACCTGACCCCTGCTGACCTAGAACCGCAGGTGCTCAAGAAGGGGATTTTTACCCGTGTTGTGGAAGACCCTGAGCAGGTGGCAAAACGCATCAGTCAGACCGTTCAGCAGCATTATGAACCTGCCGTTCAGAGCGCCACAGTTGCCCGCACAGCGACCAAACGGGCCAAGGAAGACAGAGAGAGCCTGAAACAGCTTCAGAGCCGTCTGGAGCCTCTTGTGAAGGCTCTGAGGGATATTCCGACCCAATACCGGGAGAAGGTTATCGAGGGCTGCGTGAAACTGGCCCAACAGCTACGCCAGAAACTCCAAGATCAGGCGGTTGAGGCTCAACGGGAACGAGCCAGAGAAATTGGCCGGAATCGCTCGCGGGAGAATAGCCGAGG
>NZ_JACSIQ010000506.1:0-435 GCF_018812105.1 Gluconobacter sp. P1D12_c | reverse complement strand
GCCTTGAGGTCATCATATATGCGGACGTTCTCACCGCAGGTGATAACCATGTACCGCAGATACTTCCCCTTATTCGGGAGAATGTTATCAATCCAATAGGTCAGCTCATTCCTCAACTGGCGACGCTCAGCAACAGCAACAGCAGGAATGAACATGATATGCCTAAACTGTTCATCCATCTGCTTAGCTAATCCAGACAGCAAACCCACCTTGAAAAAGGTGCCATCCTGCTTCTTACGCCTAGACGGAATCCCCAGACCTTCAAGCCTGTCAGCAATGCGATCAGATTGAAGCCTTATGGCCTCATCCCTGCCAATGCGTTCAAGATGTTTAAACACATCAACCTTGTTCCCACTGTTGCGACGAAGAAGCTCATAAAAACCTATCCGAGAAGATGACTCACACCCATTCTCAGACGGTCCTGCTTCAAAAATC
>NZ_JACSIQ010000505.1:0-435 GCF_018812105.1 Gluconobacter sp. P1D12_c | reverse complement strand
GCTTTCTATGTAATCCAAAAACAAAGAAGAATGCGAAGGAAGACAACGCAAATAATCTCTATAACTTTTCACATCCTTCACAGGAAAAGAATGGTCAATATAATGGTCATGCAAACAAGTCATGATATCGTAAGGCTTTTCCCAACCGCAATAAACCTCGACCCCATTCCCAAACATATAACGAATAGCCTTGGTCTCATAACGTGCCTTCAATCGCACAGCCTTTATATTGAACAGATTTTCAAGCCTCTGTACTTCTCTCTCTATTTCTCTATATTTTTCCTTCTTTACCATATCCATAACAATCTCCGACCCTCAGTTTGTGGGGTACTGGAAACTTATTGTAGCAGATAGAAATCAATATTTGACTTGTCATAGTGTCCGACTATGACAATTACATTGTCGTCGGTCCTGCGGAGCTTCAAAGATACCAGT
>NZ_JACSIQ010000504.1:0-435 GCF_018812105.1 Gluconobacter sp. P1D12_c | reverse complement strand
GTTAAGGATGCGGGAACTCTTGAGTCTGTTGATGAGGTCACAAAATATGTGACTAAGCCGAACGATATTGAGACGATGGAGGATGGCCATCTTGAGTGGTTCTATAATGAGACACTCAATACGCGACTGATACAGAGGTACGGATCGTTTAAGGAGTTCAAGGGGTCTCTTAATGATGAGAGGCTTCGCATCGTTCGAGATCAGTCTGATGGATCTCTGAAGATGATGAAGAAGCGTGTCATCAATGATGCTGAGCTTTTCACGAAGCGTGATGA
Organism: Gluconobacter sp. P1D12_c; assembly: GCF_018812105.1. NCBI lineage: Bacteria > Pseudomonadati > Pseudomonadota > Alphaproteobacteria > Acetobacterales > Acetobacteraceae > Gluconobacter > Gluconobacter sp. P1D12_c. The sequence continues at coordinate 160 of NZ_JACSIQ010000504.1, read as the reverse complement.
AGGCGAAGCCACGATAGGTGTCCCTAAATCATTGGATATGTTCGGGCCCGATATTGCTATGGCTCTCTGTGTTGAGCCTTCTCTTGATGGTCGTGTCATCGTTGGTGATGAAATAAAATTCGAGCAGATGGAGAATAAGATTGTTGGGCTGATGCTCCCG
>NZ_JACSIQ010000503.1:0-436 GCF_018812105.1 Gluconobacter sp. P1D12_c | reverse complement strand
CTTGGTGTGGGTGGCCTTGCTTCCTTCGATGCCGCGTTCCAGTCCGACAGGGCGTCCCACAACTCGCGCAAAGTCGGTCTGCATCTCGTTCAGGGCCTTGGCACCACCGAGGAACCGGCGGCAATTCAGGCGGCCTGTATCGGGGTCTTTTGGCACCACGTAGGCCGACAGGTGCGGCGTTTTTTCGTCCCGGTGAATGATGGCAGCGATCACGTTGTCCTTGCCGTGCCGCTCCTGAATCCAGCGCAACGCCTCGTTCAAATAGGGGTCACGACACGAAAGTGTACTTTACGTACGCTTAGAGTGAACCCAACAAGAACGTTGAGGCTGTTCTGCTGAGAGTTCGATAGACAGTTGGCCGAGAAATAGAAAACAGTTCTGAAAGATCGCTGATGGAGTAATCGCCGGTATCATACATCCGGCGAAGCTCTTTTTG
>NZ_JACSIQ010000502.1:0-436 GCF_018812105.1 Gluconobacter sp. P1D12_c | reverse complement strand
CTCAAGAGTTCCCGCATCCTTAACAATGCACGACATCCTCTCACGAACATCAGCAAGAAAATCCTGCCAGCCGTTCCCCTTCAAATACGGCAGATCAAAGAGGATATTCATATGCATGTTAAGGGTTTCATGATCCTCATTATGAGTGAACTCAGTCCCCCTGAAATACAGATTTGAACCATATTTTTGATTGAGCCAACGGAAGCAATCAGAGAGCTTGCGTGTCCATTTCCTATGCTCCTCCTTGATGTCATCATATATGCGGACGTTCTCACCGCAGGTGATAACCATGTACCGCAGATACTTCCCCTAATACGGGAGAATGTTATCAATCCAATAGGTCAGCTCATTCCTCAACAGGCGACTCTCAGCAACACCAACAGAAGGAATGAACATGATATGCCTAAACTGTTCATCCATCTGCTGAGCTAATCCA
>NZ_JACSIQ010000501.1:0-437 GCF_018812105.1 Gluconobacter sp. P1D12_c | reverse complement strand
CACGTTATGAGACCAAGGCTATTCGTTATATGTTTGGGAATGGGGTCGAGGTTTATTGCGGTTGGGAAAAGCCTTACGATATCATGACTTGTTTGCATGACCATTATATTGACCATTCTTTTCCTGTGAAGGATGTGAAAAGTTATAGAGATTATTTGCGTTGTCTTCCTTCGCATTCTTCTTTGTTTTTGGATTACATAGAAAGCAGGGGATATGGTTTTTTAAGATTCAACGAATATTTGAACGATGACGAGGATGATTTTTGTTACGAGTGTGTTTTTGTTAATGACAATAAAGATGAGATACGCCTTTGGGTTAAAGATTTAGAAGAATGTGACAAGGATGGTTTGTATTCGAGTATCGATAATTTAGATTTGGAAAATTGTACGTCTGATGATTTTAAAAGAAGACTCTCAACGATTTGCGAGAAATTTTTT
>NZ_JACSIQ010000051.1:0-1924 GCF_018812105.1 Gluconobacter sp. P1D12_c | reverse complement strand
CCGTTACCCGGAAGGGCCGAGACGCAGGGGCCAGACGCCCGACCAAGGGCGGCTGGACCCTGTGGCTCGGTGGAGCTTGGCGACGCAGGAGCCTAGCGGAATAGGGTGAACGAACCCGTCAGGGCCGCCCCGATCCTTCTTTTGCTTCTGGTTCGGGAAATTGACTCTGAATAACGTTTTCAGTCGCAAACTGTTCTCACATGATTTCTTCGACGCCATAAAACCGAACTGCGCCCGGAACGAGCCAGTGTTTAGCGTCCGGAGATCGAGACGATGCCTAACTTTCCTACTGTATGGCCTTATTTTACAGCCCTTTTCGTGGTTCAGATTCTATTCAAGACTGCCGTCTCGGCGACGCAAGACGGATCTGAAAGCGGTTATGGCGCAACTTCCCTCGTTCACTCACTGACAAGAGCCGTCTTCGACACGGCCATGGGATGGGTTAGACGCAGCACGCGCTATGGTCTTTTCCTCGCTGTCCCTTTGACGGCGCTGCTTGGAGCGATGGCGCTTGGAGCAGCGCTAATGGGCCATGAAAAGGATGGCATGACCTGCCTTGAGGCTGCGTTCATTTCCGGCATGACTGGATGGTTTCTGGATCTGCTATCGAACGCGATTGAGAATTACTGAAACGGGCATGCTCCTGGCGCAGCCCCCCTGTGGGGGGCGAGCATTGGGGGCAAAACACTCCGCGCCGACGAGGCGCGTCCGCCTACCTGGAAAAAACGACGGGGAATAAAAAGGGCGAACGGGAGAAGAGGCCGAGGGCAGAGCCGAGGCCGTCAGCGCGGCCCCGGTGGGTGGCCGGACCTGCTGGCCCGGCCTGTGGGGGTTAGAGAACCGCCCCCCACTGTGCGGCGCGGACGTTCTCTGTGAGGGTGCGGCCATTGTCCTTGACGTAAGGCTTCCAGTCTTCTCCGAACAGTTCGCGGTAGGCGTCACATGCGCCCTGAGCCATGACGGCGAGCGCGTAAGCCTTCGGGGCCTGCGCTGCTGCAAAGCGAACGGCGCGGTCAACGCGGTTTTCCCCGCCGTCGATGCCTTGGCGGTCTTCGTCGCGGCTTTCGTTGCTGAAAGAGTTCTGTTCGTCGCGGGCAATCTGGCGCTTGTTCTCGTAAAAATTGGCGGCGCCGTAAGCAGAGCGGACCATGCCGTCCACGATGCGGCCAAGGTGCATTTCCATGGCCTTGAAATTGCGCTCTCCCCGGAAGTCGATAACCACCAGAACGTCCTCAAGAAGCGTGTACTGGTCGCGGATCATGCTGAGACCGGCCCCCATCAGCTCGTCATAATCGCCAGCCTCGAAACCGAAATGCTGAACGATAGCGGCAATCTTGTCGTCGTTGGGGGCAAGGCGCATGACGTCTGCCAGCGTGGGAGCAGAAATGGCCTTGGTGCGCTCGCGGGCTTCGTTAAAACGGCGGACGGCGGCGGGGCTGGCCTTGTTTGCAGCCTTGCGGTTCTGGGCCTTCGGTGCGATTGTGGTTGCTGCGTCGGACATGAAAATACCCTTTCTAGTCTAGCGAAGTCCCGTTCGGTGGTGACACACCGTTCGGGGCGCTTTGTCTTGAGGACCAATCCCTCTCGACAAGTAAAAGATAGCCTTTTCGGCCTTTCATTACAAGATAAAAAACGCGGAAAAGCGCCATAAAACGCGCTTTATTTTTGCATGACAAGTAAAAAGATTTCTTGATTACTTCATGAATACCTGTCGTTTTCCTAGACCCATCCTGCCCGTGCGGCGAGCACATTGACGGCGACGAGAGTGGAACGACGGTGGCGTTTTCCTGAGCCCATCCTGCCACCGGCCAAGACGGGCGACGGGACAGGCCGTCAAGCCCGGAGCGTCCTGAGCAAAGGGGGCAGGCTTGCGGCTGATGCGGGGTCGCGTGCGGCCCTGCAGCAGACGCGGGCCTGACACCTG